>CBKWTF010000025.1:0-9551 GCA_966677695.1 uncultured bacterium
ATGCGAGCCAGTGCAGACATGCCGATACCCCCGATGCCGATGAAGTGGATGTGTCTGTACGAAATCATGGTTGAAGGCTTATTCTACCATAGCAGCGGGCCGCCCTATAGGGCGGCCCGCTCACACTACAGATTCACGTTCTGCGCATCCACCAGGGTCTTGTAGTACGGCGTAGACTTGAGCAGTTCCTTGTGCGTGCCGATTCCGACAATCTGGCCGTGGTCCATCACGATGATCTTGTCCGCGTCTATGATCGTGCTGAGGCGGTGCGCGATCACCACGCCGGTCTTGTCGCCGAGCATCTCCCAAATGGCCTTGTTGACCACGGTCTCGGTCTCACTGTCGAGGCTTGAGGTAGCCTCGTCCAGAAGAAGGATCGGCGCGTCCTTGATCAGCGCGCGGGCGATGCAGACGCGCTGCTTCTGCCCTCCGGACAGCTTGACTCCGCGCTCTCCTACCAGCGTGTCCACGCCGTTTGGCAGATTATGGATAAACTCCTTGATGCCGGCCTTCTCAAGCACCGCTTCGATCTCATGCTCGGTGACCTGGCGCTTCGCACCGAACAGAATGTTGTCCCGAATCGAGATATCGAGCAGGTCTCCGTCCTGCGGCACGTAGGCAAGCATGTCATGCCAGTCAGAGAGCTCAAGAGCCTTGAGTTCAACGCGGTCAACGCTGATCGACCCCGCAGTCGGGTCGAACAGGCGCAGCATAAGCGACACGATCGTGGTCTTGCCCGAACCGGACCGTCCGACAAGCGCAACCTTCTCGCCCTTCTTGATCTCGAACGTGATGTCCTGAAGCGCGCCCTTCTTTCCCTCATGATAGTCAAAGGCAACGGAATCAAACGTAATCTTGTCCTCGAACACCTTTATGGCGCGGGCATCGGGCTCGATATGGATATCGGTCTTCTGCTCGAGCATCGTGAACATCTTTTCAAGGTCAGACAGGGCGACAAGCGTTCGTCGCTGAAGGTTTCGAACGCGGCTGAGTGCGGTCGAAAGCAGGAACATCCAGCTGAAGGTCGGAACAAGGGATCCGACCGTAATTGATCCGTCCGCAAGTCCCAGATACGCTACGTATCCGAAAATACCGTAGAACGAAAGAAGCATGAGGTCTGAGACGACCATCATCCAATGGAACCTGGTCCACAGAGACACTCCGAAGTTCCTGACGTCAGCCTGCGCCACGCCCAGGTGGTCTGCCGCAGTATGCTTCTGATTCGCGAACTTTATGAAGAACAGGCTTCTCAGCAGGTCAACATACACCTTGCTTCTGTGTATTCTCTTGTCGATCAGCTCGCGCAGGGGCTTTCGTACCGTCGAATTGGCATATGAGCCGTATCCGATATACACAACGGAGAAAATGAGGGCGACCCAGAAGAAGGTCGGTCCGAGAAAGTACAGTCCGACCATCGCGACGATGAACGACGATGCCGACGGCAGGATTTCGTCAACGATCAGCATATGGAAGTAGTCTAGGCTGTTCTCCCCGCTTCGAAGCACGTCCTGCTTGAACCCGCTGTGCTCCCTTCTCAGCTGACCCAACGAGAGGTTGAGCGACTTGAAAAGCGTGGTCCTCTGGATGTGATTGAAGAAGTCAAAATCCGTCTTGCGAATCTCGTACATATTCCGAATTCGATTAAGAATCGGAGGAGCCATGCTTACCGCGATGTACAATACCAGAAACAGCTTGATATGCTCCTGGTTAAGCTGGGTAGCCGCATCGACCACCTTGCCGAGCAGGTAACTCGTCGAATAGGATACGCTGTTTTGCACGAATGAGAGAACAATAACGAAAACAAACGCCCACTTGAATGGACGGAAATACCACAGCGCCTTTTTGATCGTCTGCAAACTCTTGAACATATGTAAATGAATTAGCCGCTAATT
This sequence comes from uncultured bacterium, assembly GCA_966677695.1. Classification (GTDB taxonomy): domain Bacteria; phylum Patescibacteriota; class Minisyncoccia; order Phycocordibacterales; family JAACPR01; genus JAULZV01. Next base: position 1,893 of record CBKWTF010000025.1, read on the forward strand.
CCCCTTCAACGCCTCCCTCGTATACCGGTTGCTCGGCGCCCAGATCATCCATGACGGTACGCCCGCAGCAACCGATGCCTCAATCTGTTCCCGAACCTCAACGGGTCCGTAGTCTCCTCCGTAGTCGAAGTCCTGGATCCAGGTTCGCAGCTGGTGCTTGCCTACGCGCTTGGCGATGTCTGACGGTGTCGAGGACGCGGTCCTCAGCGCCTCAGCTCTGTCCGCCCCCGACTTCATGGTGAAGTAGATCAGGTCGTACGGATAATCGTCAGGGTTTGCCCACCCGTTGAAGTTGTTCGGGTAGTGGGAAGGATACACCATCGGGGCGACGTAATCAAAGTATGGCAGCGCGTTCTCCAAAACCTGGCCGATATTAAGGTCGTCGTAGTTGGTTGTCGTCATGCCGAAGAGGTCGGCCGAAGTCACGATACCCGTATCCTTGAGCTGGTCATGCAGATATTCGAAGAACCTGCGCAGGCTCTCGGGCTTGTTGCTGCCGTCGCTATGATGGAAGGCGATGTCCTGCATGTTTCCGTCCGAAGGATACCGGATATAGTCGAAGTTGATCTCGTCGAAGCCGATCGAGTACGACTCTTTGGCAAGCTCAATCATATAGTCCCAGTGCTCCTTTGCCCCGACGTCGATGAAGCTGATGCCCTTATGGTCCTTCCAGACACCGCCGTCCGAGGCGCGCTTTACGGCCAGATCGGGCCGAACCCTGGTCATGACATTGTCCTGGAACACGGTCACGCGACCGATCACGTAGATGTTCTTGTCATGGAGCATTTGGATGAACTCCTTCACGCCTGTCGCCTTGCATCCCGTACCCTGAAGCCCGTAGAGCTTCGGATTGTCGGACGGGAACGAGATCGTTCCGCTGAAGTCCTTGATGTCGATGACGATCGAGTTGATCTCGGTCTGGTCGATCAGGTCCACCAGTTCCTGCTTGAACTCGACCGTGCTGAGTACGCACGCGGTCATGTAGATCGCCTTCACGGTCTCGGGAGTCTTGACGTGATCGGACGAAGGCCTCTTCTCCTCTACCTTCTCCTCCTTTGACACCTCGGCCAACTGTGCGGCCTTCGGATCATACGTCGTCTCACCCAGATGGGTCTCAAGAAAAAAGTATACTCCTGCCAGCGCTAATCCGAAAAACGTAAAGACGACGACCCTATTCATATGATTCTTCATGAACGAGCTGCGCGTGGGCCGCCGCTCCGACCTTCGGCTTTCGACCGCGTCGAACCGGCTTCACGTCAGTTTTCGCACTTGTAACTCTTCGCTTTCGCACAGCCGGTGCGGGTGCCTCGTGCATCTCCACGACCTGCTCGATGGTTCTGGCGGGCTCATCAGTCGCTGGCCGATACGACTCCTCGCTCGAATACGACAGCCCGGCTTCCTGCTCCTTGGCAATGGCCCGGATGTAGAGCGCGTACAGCATGGTCGTAACCCCGAGCGTGACGAACGCATACTGCTTGAAAACGAACGGGACGCCAAGAAACGGAATGGAGAGATTGAGAAAGCCGACTAGAAATGCGTATCGATACACGTTCATAATCGTATTATAAATGAAACGTATATATCTCCAAAATTATTTGCACACCAAAACGAATTCTCCTTTTTGTAAAGACGGTTCCGTCTCGAGTTTTGCAGCGAGCTCAGCGGCTGTTCCCGCCATCACCCGCTCATGCATCTTGGTCAGTTCCTTGCAGATGACCAGGTGACGCTCAGGCTGACGTGTCGAGATCTCACCCAGGAGCTTGAGAATGCGGTGCGTGGATTCGTACAGGATGACAGGATGATCGTATGAAAGCGCCTTGTCCAGCTGCTTCTGGCGACCCTTCTTGTGCGGAAGGAATCCCACAAAGGTAAACTGGGAGATCGGCAGACCGGCTACGGAAATTGCTGCCGTGAGAGCGCTCGCTCCGGGAACAGCGTGCACCGTCACGTCCGGCTTGCGCTCGCGCACCAGCTCGACCAGAAGTGATCCGGGATCACTGACCGCGGGCGTACCGGCGTCGCTCACCAGCGCCACGCGCTCATGCTGGTCAAACAGGGACAGGATAGACTCTATTTCCCTGTCGCTGCTGAACTTGTGGAATGCCACCGTCTTTGCGGAAATGCCGTGCGCGGACAGCAGCTTCTTGGTCGTACGGGTGTCCTCGCACAACACTACGTCCGCGGCTTTCAGCGTATCAAGCGCCCGCAGGGTGATGTCCTGCAGGTTTCCGATCGGTGTCGCTACCATATATAGATTTGACATACGGCTAATCTATCATAGTATTTGAAATTGAACACATGAGCACCCCGCCCGAATCGCCGCCGCACCCCGGCAGACACCTGTACACGCCAGCACCTCGCACTGAAAACAAGCCCCTTCTGAGCAGGATCAACTCCGGCGAGATCGACGTCCCTGAGTATCTTCAGGTCGCGATCAGTTCCGAATTCGACCCGGCCATCCTGGTCGCCCTGGTAGACAATGCCCGGGACAGGATGCCTGACAACCCTTCCCTGATCGACCGGATTCGCACCGTCTGGCCGATCAAGCGGGCCTTCGAGTCCATCCTGCTTCGAACCCATGACGTTCGCTTTGTCGAATCGATTGATCGCACCAACTGGTTTTCTCCTCGCAAGATGCGGCGCCTCGAGCGCTCATACCGAAAGAAGACAGGGAACGCGTCATCCGATCCGCTTCATGCGTAAGTTCGTCACTTGCCACGCCGCAAACCTTTGGTTTGCGGCGTTTTGCATCGTGTCCTTACATGATCTCAATATGAGCCCCGATCGAGTTCAGCCGGTTTGCCACGTCCTCATACCCGCGTTCGATGGCATAGACGTTGCGCAGGATCGACTCGCCAGGTGCGGCAAGCATCGCGATCAGCACGATCATGGCCGGACGAAGCGCCGGAGGACAGACGACCTGCGCAGGCTTGAGGTCGGTTCTTCCCGTCACGAAGACGCGGTGCGGGTCAGCGAGCCTGATATTGGCCCCGAGCCGATTAAGTTCCGTAAAGTAGATCGCGCGGTTCTCCCACATCCAGTCGTGAATGAGCGTCTGTCCCTCGGCCTGTGTCGCGATAGGCACAAAGAACGGAAGGTTGTCGGTATTGATACCCGGATACGGCAGTGAGTGGATCTTGTCCGCAGGCGCCGCCAGCCTCGACGGATAGACCGTAATGTCCACCAGGTCGGTTCCGCCGTTGTCGGACTTGTACCGCTTCGTCTTGTCGTACTTGAGTCCCATCTTCTCAAGCTTCAGAAGCTCGAGCTCGAGGAAGTCGATAGGACATCGTCTGACGGTCAGCTGGGATCCCGTAACGACTGCGGCCGAAATGAACATCATCGATTCGATCGGATCCTCGGCGCAGGAGAACTCGACATCGACAGCGATCTCTTTCAGTCCCCGAATCCTGAGTCGGTGCGTGCCTATGCCCTCGATCTCAACTCCAAGCTTCTGCAAAAAGAAGCACACTTCCTGCACCTGGTAGTTCGAAGACGCGAACGAGACAGAGGTCTCGTCCGGAATGCCGGCAGCAGCAAGCAGAATATTGATAACCGCCGTATCGCCTGCCTCGTACATGACGATCTCGCCCGCATGCAGCCTGCGTGCCGTGATGTTGTAGTAGTCCTTGTCAGTCTTGATTCGAACGCCGAGCTCCTCAAGCCCGTATCGATGAGCCGCTATCGTTCGCTCACCCATCTTGCAGCCTCCCGCGTGCGGCATGCGAAACTCCCCGACACGGTGCACGAGTGATCCGATCATCATAAGGGCCGAGCGGATCTTGCTCGCTGATTCCGAACGCAGATTGGACATCTTGAAGGTCTTGGGCGGCCTGATGGTCAGCGTGCTGCCCTCCCAGCGACACTGGACGCCGATACTCTCAAACACCTCGAGCACTCGGTTAACCTCCTCGATGCGCGGCACGCGTCGCAGCGTAGTTGTTCCGCGGTTCAGCAGCGAAGCAGCCAGAAGTCCCATGGCTCCGTTCTTGGACGTATTGGTATCGATCGCACCGCTCAGCTTCCTTCCCCCGTTCACCTTGAAGTCGATCGACCTGTCCACGGAGATAATCTTCCTGTGCAGCACCTCTCCGATCTTCCGGATCTCAGCCGCGGTCAGGTTCTGCCTGCCGCTCTCAATGCGCGCGACGGCGCTCTGCGAGGTCTTAAGAAGCGAGGCGAACTCGCTCTGGGTCAGTCCCTTTTGCGTCCTGAGAGACTTAATGAGTGAACCGATCTGCTGAAGCGAGTCGAGCTGCGCGCGTTTCTTTGACATGCGCAAAGTATATCACATATGATATATGAGTATGGAAAAAGAGTTGCGCTTCTACTCCACGTTCAGGATCGGCGGCACTGCGCACGCCGTATTTCATCTGGAGACTGACGAGGACATACGGGCCGCGCATCGCTATGCCCTTGAGCGCGACAAGAAACTGGTCGTCATCGGCGAAGGGTCGAATTCCATTTTTGCTGAAGCGGCCGATGCCTACGTCGTCGGCCGCATGCGGATACGCGGAATCAACGCGGAAACCCCTGGCGACTGCACGCGCGTAACTGCAGGAGGCGGAGAATCGTGGGACGGCCTGGTGGAATGGGCCACCCAGCGCGGGCTGTCAGGAATCGAGGCGCTGTCATGGATTCCCGGAACGGTCGGCGCGGCACCGGTGCAAAATATCGGCGCATACGGAAGCGAGATAGCGGACACGCTCGTATCCGTACGGGCATTCGACAGACGGACCGAAATGCTCATCACCCTCTCAAGGGAAGACTGCTCGTTCGCCTACCGAGACAGCGTCTTCAAGAGAAATCCTGAGAGGTATGTCATCACCCATGTCACCCTTTCCCTCCGCAACGACGCACCGAGCATTCCGCAGTACGCATCGCTGCCCGGGCGCTTCGCGGGTACCGCGCCAACCGTACAGGACATTCGCAGCGCCGTTATCGAGATACGCACATCAAAGCTCCCTGACGTCCGAGACCTTCCAAACTGCGGATCCTTCTTTAAGAATCCCGTAATTACCGCAGACCGCCTCCAGAAAATCAGACGCACCCATCCGGACATTCCCTTTTTTGAAATAGACTCCGATACCGTAAAGCTCTATGCCGGCTGGCTGATAGAGCATGCCGACTACCGGTCATGCGAGACTTCCGCGATCAGGTTCTACGAGAAGAACAAGCTTGTCCCGACCAACCGCGGTGCCGCGACGTTTGACGAGCTCGAGCGAGTCATCGCCTGCGTTATCCAGAATGTCAGCGCCACTTTCGGCATCACTCTCGAGGTCGAGCCCAATCTCTATCGATGATGTACAAAATGAATAAAATGTTGTATTATCATTCCCATGGAACAGATTGCCTATCCCATTCGGCTTAACCGATACCTCTATCTCAAGAACTACTGCTCTCGCCGCCAGGCGGACGTTTTTATCGAGAAAGGCATGGTGAAGGTCAACGGCAAAAAGGCCGTTCTCGGACAGAAGATCGACAAGGACGACGTCGTGGACGTCGGCAAGCAGATCGTCCAGAAGAAGGAGGAATTCGTATACTTTCTGTACAACAAGGCAATCGGCGTCGTAACCCGAAACCCCCAGGGTACCGAGAAGTCCATCGCTGACGTATGGCCGCAGGCCAAGAAGCTCAAGCTGCAGCCGATCGGAGCGCTCGACAAGGCGTCTCACGGACTCGTGTTCCTGACCAACGATACCCGCATCGTCGACCGGCTCCTAAGTCCCAAGCACAACCACGAGAAGGAGTACCGCGTGCGCGTCGACAAGAACGTGAACCCGGCATTCGGCCGACGCATGGAGCGAGGTGTGAACATCGAGGGCTACGTTACCAAGCCTGCCAAGGTCGAGATCACCGGCGACAAGGCGTTCAAGATCATTCTGACCGAGGGAAAGAAGCACCAGATCTGCGACGAACCCGAATCATGAACCTGCGCCTTGGGACGCAGCTTCGCGATGGCCAGGGGCGTCCACTGACCGTTACCGAGAAGATGGAGCTCCTGAAGAGTTTGGGAGTGATGTAGAAAGAACCGGCATGTGCCGGTTCTTTCTTGTGGTGCGCGCGCCAGGATTCGAACCTGGGACCCCGTCAGTATCAGTGACGTGCTCTACCAACTGAGCTACGCGCGCATATGGATTTGTCGGCTCACTATAGCAAATCTCATCCAAAAAATAAAGCCCGTTTAGAGAAAAAGGACCGATCAGCTTGGCAGCAGATCGGTCCTTGTAAGATGGCGGTCTCAGCAGGTAAAGCCGGCAAGGATGCTGATGACGGACAGGATGACGGTAGACGTCACGATGCTCGCCAGCGAGATATCGACAGTACGGGCCTGCGCAAACTGAAACGGGACGGTGTGTGTACGGGCGTTCATTCCTATACATAATACCATATTATATATTAAAAGTCAATATCTGCATGTTTGGAAATAAAAAGGGCCTGCCGACTGTGTCGGCAGGCCCAGATCAGGCCACGGGAATCCCTCCCAAGAAAACCATGTGCCCTCTCGTTCTGATATTAGCTATTCTATCCATCCTGTCAAGAGGGAAAGAGAAGAGCCCCGAATCCATTTCTGGATTCGGGGCTTGGAAAGGGGGACTTATTGAAGCGATCAAAACGCTTTCAATGATTCTGGCGGCGGACCAATGCGGTTCGCCTCAATGGTTCCGTGGATTCGGAGGACTCCGTACGCAGCGGTACCTGCAACCAGGATTGCCGTAATGACAATCCACCAGTTCTTCTTAAACCACGCGTCCAACCTTTGTCCCTTGAGACGCTGGTCGAACCTCCGAACGGAACGCTCTCTGAAGCGGTCGTCGGCTACCCTTGCATTCCTATCCTTGTCTGAATCAAAAACCAAAGTCTTGTCCATGAAGGTAATGGGTGAGGTGTTGTGAGCGGGACTGTGTTAATAATAGCATATTTATATAAAAAGTCAATATCTGCATGTTTGGAAATAAAGAGACCCTGTTTCGCTCCCTCCGGGGGTTGGAGGTATTGAGCGAAACAGGGTCTGGGTCCGGGTTTACTTGACGGGCTGGGCGGCCGCAACGTGGTTTGGCACGATTCTGGCAGAAACGTCGTCCTTGCTCGCCTTCGGATAAGATCCGAAATAGAGGACGCCGTAGGCCAGAAGCGCGCAGATTGCGCAGATAAGTGCCTGCTTACCTTTCGGCTTCTCAGTCGGTTTCAGTGTACTGGACATCTGTATTATCATAACATATTTTATTAAAAAGTAAAGGTTTAGTCGAAAAGCACCCTATCCCCTTTCGGACATGACAAAAGGCCCACCCCTTTTAGAGTGAGCCTTTTGTGTTGTGCAATGATGTTAATCTCCTTTTTCTTGTTCCGTTTAAGTATAGTCTTTCCTACTGTCTGCGTGTACTTTTGGAACGGAACACGATTGTTCTTCTGTGGTCAATTGAGCCACAGAAATCGACTCGGGATTGAAATCCTTCCGGATTCCAATCGATTTTCACTTGAAATAATCCACGAACAGCTTCCGCTACCCGTGCCTTGTTACGACTTAGTCCCTGTTACTGAGCTCACCTTAATCCCATATGAAATGAGACTTCGGGTGCTCCCAGCTCCCTTGACTTGACGGGCGGTGAGTACAAGACTTGAGAACGTATTCACCGCAGTATAGCTGACCTGCGATTA
>CBKWTF010000026.1:0-9008 GCA_966677695.1 uncultured bacterium
CGCTGGTTGCCCTCGATCTGCGCGAAGTCGCGGCAGCGTCGCAGAAGGTAGTTTGCCGTTCGAGGGGTGAACCGGCTGCGCGACGCGATCTCTGCCGCTGCCGCCTCGTCCAGCTCGATGCCGAGAATCTGTGCGGAGCGCATGACGATCGTCTTGATCTCGTCCTGCGTATAGAACTCGAGCTTGAACACGCCTCCTGAGAACCGTGACCGAAGAGGTGATGAGACCATGGAGATTCGGGTCGTCGCCGCAATCAGCGTAAATGGCGGAAGCTCCAGCTGGATCGATCGGGCAGACGGCCCCTTTCCGATGATGATGTCGAGAACACCGGACTCGAGCGCCGGATACAGGATCTCCTCGATCGACTTGTTAAGCCGGTGGATCTCGTCGATAAACAAAAGGTCGCCCGCAGACAGGTTGGTAAGGATGGACGCGAGGTCTCCGACCTTCTCGATCGCCGGTCCCGAGGTGATCTTGATCTGCTTCTTGGTGTGCTTGGCGATCAGGTGGGCCATAGTGGTCTTTCCGAGGCCGGGTGGACCGTAAAACAGGAGGTGCTCAGGGGTATGACCGCGCATGCTGGCGGCCTCCAAAAGCACCTTCAGGTTCTTTTTTATGGCCGTTTGGCCGATATATTCGTCAAAGGTGTCAGGGCGCAGGGTGTTGTCCAAAAAGGCATCCTCCTTCTCGATCAAATCGTCTCCTCTGTCGCTGTTGGGGGTGGTGCTTGACATATTTTAAAAAGGTGATACACTGTACCCAAGTTTACAAACCAATATATCGATTTTGGCGAAGCGGGCACTGCCCGTTTTAGTTTGCAACTTTCTGTGCATCAAAGCCATAAATCTCTAGGCGATTGAATTTTTAATTCAATAGGCTTTTTTTCGAGGATTCCCTGGTTCCCGTTCAAGGCTCGCTGGGGTTTCCCTTAGAGGACTGTCTACCTTTACAACGCGTAAAGGCTCGCCTAGAGATTTATGTTTTTGATGAGTAACGAACTATGTGTTCAATATAATCAAATTACGGCTATTGGCAACTAGCCAACACTGGATATCTATTTCATAACTGCACACACTTTACAGTGTCGCGGAGGAAGCGGCTTCTGGACCGAGCAAGTCATCATTGCTCAGCGTCTGGAAGCCGTTTTCTTTTTCCGGAAGCGTCGCCTTGGGGGACTGTGCCTCGAGGTTGATTACGCGCTCGAGCTCGTCGATGTCGGTCATTCCCTTGAGTGCCTTGATGATGCCGTCCTGCGACATGTCGAGGATGCCCTGCGATCGTGCAGCGGCCTTTATCTCTCTTTCGGAAGGGTTCATCTGGAGCACCTCCTCGACAGCCTTATCGGAAAGCACCGCCTCAAAGAGCGCCACTCGTCCCTTGTACTTGAGTCCGTTGCAGGTGGCGCACCCGTCACCCGGTCCGTAGAAGGTCTCGCCCCACGGAACCTTCGGATTGTCGATCGAGTCGTAGATCGACTTTGCAAGTTCGAGCTTTTTGGGCTCAAGCGAGACCTGCTTCTTGCAGTCAGGACACAGTTTTCGCACGAGTCGCTGCGCGATGGCGACGCGAATCGCCGAGGTAAGCACCTTCGGATTGACGCCAAGGTCGATCAGGCGGGTAAAGGCACCCGCTGCGGTGTTGGTGTGCAGTGTTGAGAACACGAGGTGCCCCGTAAGTGCGGCGTGAACCGCGGTCTCGGCCGTTTCGATGTCTCGGATCTCTCCCACCATGATGATGTCAGGATCCTGTCGAAGCGACGCGCGAAGTCCGCTCGCGAAGTCGTAGCCCTTCTCGTGGTCTACCTGGGTCTGCACGATTCCCGAAAGGTGGTACTCGATCGGGTCCTCGATGGTGATGATCTTGATGCCGGGTGTCAGAGTCTGCTTGAGGAAGGCATACAGGGTGGTCGTCTTTCCGGATCCTGTCGGTCCGGTGTTGAGGATCAGCCCGTCAGGCTTTGCCAGCTGGGTATTGAATATCTCGTACAGCTCGGGCTCGATTCCAAGCACCTGCAGGTCAACGGCGATCGAGTCGGGATTGAGGAGTCGCATCACGATCGACTCGCTATACGCACCCGGCAGAATGGACGATCGGATCTCGATCTCGGTCTCCTTGATCTTGATAGAGAATCTTCCGTCCTGGGCCTGGTCCTTGATGTTGAGCTTCATTCCCGAAAGGATCTTGATTCGAGAGAGCAGAAGCTTGAAGGTCTCCATGTCGAAAAAGGTAATGTCCGTCAGCACGCCGTCAATTCGAAAGCGCAGGCGCGCCTTGTCCTCCTCGGGTTCCACGTGGATGTCGGAAGACTTGGTCGCGATTGCTCCCGCCACCACGATCTCCACGATGCGCGATACGCGAAAGGCCTTCTTCATCTGCATGACTTCCTCGATCATCTTCTTGGTATCCTCGATGCTCTGGGTCTTGCTGATGAACTCGTCGATCTGGTCGCTGTTGATCTCGAGTGCGCCGGACTTGGACTCGGTCGCGAAGGAGATGTCGGCGTAGCGAGACCACGCCTTCTCAAGGCTCCTGTTCGATACGAGAAACTGCTCGACCGAGTAGCCGCGGGTTGCCAGGTCATTAAGTACGGCCGCAGTTTCCTCTTTGCGTGGGGAAAGAAGCGCTGCCCGCAGCTTTCGTCCTGTCATGTCGAATACCGCAATCTTGGCGTTCCGGGCGATATCCTGAGGGATGAGCTTGAGGCCGTCCGTGTTGATAGTGATGCCCGAAAGGTCGGCATACGGCAGGCCGTGCCGCTCTGCCATGAGCTGGGCAAGGTCCTCCTCCTCCTTCTGTCGGAGGTCTGCGACGCGCTGATTCGACTTTGAGTCGTCAAAAGAAATGGCCATTAGCTGAAGTATAGCACAGCAAGACAACGAAATCCTTAGGTTTTGGGGGATTTCTCCTAAGAATATCCTTAAATGAAGCCATATAACGTCAATTATGCTATTGACTTTTTATATAAATTATGTTAATATATAAAGGTAAGATATTTCAGAATCCAGAAACTCCAACACACTGAAAATCGTGAAAACGTTCCTCAAAACTGTCAGCGGTCTCGCTTCGGCCCTGTACCTTGCGAGCTGTTCGTCCGGCAACACCGGCTACAACACCGGAAACGTCTCGGTCGATCTCGGCCATGCCGTTCCCGCCTTGGCAAACGCCTTCCTGGGCCAGCCGCTTCACGGCCGTCCGTCCCGGGGGTATGCACCACCTCGGGGGCTTCGGAAAGCCTTCGACGCCTGTCCTCGTGGCTGTCGGGTGATCAATCGTGGAGGACATCAGATCGTGTGCGATCCTCGCGGTCGTCACATCGGGTTTATCCCTCCCGTCGGTTATCGTCGTGGCGATCGCGGCTACGGTGGCTCCCAGTACGCTGGTGGCGGCTCGTATTACGGGCACAGCCAAGGTGGATACGGCGGTTATGACGGATATCGTCGCGGTTCGGGCCTTCAGCCTGACTACGAGTCCCGTTATGTCCGTTCCGGACGTGACGGCTCCCCGAACAGTGTTCGGGATACCGGCGAGATCTACTACCAGACTGCTCGTGGCCAGACCCGAGCAAAGTGAAACCGGTCTTCGGACCAACCCCGCCCTCAGGCTTAGGCTTGAGGGCGGTTTTTCATATAGAGGTATGTGGTAGACTGTACCCATGTCAGTGCATGTCCTACAGGAGGCCGATTGGCAGGGGTTCGTGGACCAGGAAGTTCTGCCGCTGTGCGTGCCGAACTCGGGTGCGCGCGTATTCGCACTGGTCGGGGATCTGGGTGCCGGCAAGACGACCTTCTCGAAGACGCTCCTCAAGTCGCTTGGCGTTGGTCTGCACGTGCAGAGCCCGACGTTCTCGATCATTAACTCATATGACGTTTCTTTCGGAGGGTTTACAAAAGCGCTTCACGTAGACGTCTATCGCGTCGAGGATCCCAAGGAGCTCGAGGTCCTGCATTTCGCGCAAGTGCTTTCTGATCCGAAGAATGTCGTGATCATCGAATGGGCCGATACGATCAGGAGGCTGATTCCGGAAGGTGCAACATGGATTACGTTTGAGCATGATACCGCCGAGACACGCAGGGTAACAATCGAGAACGGCACGCAATAAAAGAATGGAGAACGCATGGCAAAACCCAAGAATCAAAAGAAAAGCGGCAAGGGAGAGACGAGGAAAAAGCGCGTCGTGATTCTTGATTCGCACGCGATCATTCATCGCGCATACCATGCGCTGCCCGACTTCTCGTCGTCAAAGGGCGAGGCGACCGGCGCATTGTACGGACTTTCGACCATGGTGTTCGCGATCATCAAGGAGTTCAAGCCCGACTATATCTTCGCGGCGTTCGACCTTCCGAAGCCGACCTACCGGCATACGGTATATGCCGACTACAAGTCCGGACGAAAGGCCCTGGACGAGAATCTTATTTCGCAGATCAAGCGGTCGCGCGAGGTGTTCAAGGCGTTTAACATTCCGATTCTTGAGAGCGAGGGATTCGAGGCCGACGACGTGATCGGAACGATCTCAAAAGAGCTTTCGCTGAAGGGCGGATACGAGATCATCATCGCGTCAGGGGATATGGATACCCTGCAGCTCGTCGAGAACGATACGGTCAAGGTGTATACGCTCCGCAAGGGTCTGAAGGATACTGTTTTATATGACGAGGAGACCGTGCTTGATCGATACGGATTTCGGCCTGACCAGATTCCTGACTACAAGGGTTTGCGCGGCGATACGTCTGACAACATCATCGGCGTTAAGGGTATCGGCGAGAAGACGGGAACGGATCTGATCCAGAAGTACGGGTCAATCGAAAACCTGTACAGGATTTTAGAAAAAAACGAGGAGCAACTCATCGAGGACGGATTCAAGCCGCGCATCGTCGCGCTCCTGAAGGAGCATGAGGAGGAGGCGAGGTTCAGCAAGATGCTGGCGACCATTCGAACCGACGCGCCGGTTGAGCTCGACATGAGCGAGACGTGGCCGGACGGCATCCAGATCAAGAAGGTGCAGAACCTGTTTGCGGATCTTGAGTTCCGCAGTCTGCAGAACAGGGTGGGCGAGATCTTTCTCGGTGCGGTTACTCCCGATGACGATACGACGGTTGCGGCAGTGGAAGACGACTATGATCCCAAGTTGCTGCAGGAGGCATCAATCGCCCTGTGGGTACTTCGATCCTCGATGACCAATCCGAGTTACCAGGACATCCTTTCTTTTACCAGAAAGGACAACCTGAAGGATGCGTATGCCGCTATACTGGAGCAGCTTGAGAAGGAGGGGGCACTGAGCGTCTTCGAGGAAATCGAGAAGCCGCTCATTCCGGTCGTAAACGAGATGTCGTCAAACGGCATCTCGCTCGACACCAAGCTGCTCGAGAAGATCTCGAAGGAATACCATGCCGAGCTCGAGAAGATCTCGAAGAAGATATTCGAGCTTGCGGGAGAGGAATTCAACATCAACTCCCCGAAGCAGATGGCGAACGTTCTGTTCACCAAGATGGGACTCTCATACAAGGGCATGCGCAAGGGTTCGAGCGGATCGTTCTCGACCAAGGAGGAGGTGCTGCAGAAGCTGGTGGACGTGCATCCGATCGCGGAGGAGATCATGAAGTACCGCGAGCTGTCGAAGCTGCTCGGTACCTATATAGACGTGTTCCCGAGCATGATTGGCACGGACGGGCGGCTGCGCACGACGTTTATCCAGGCCGGATCGGCGACCGGACGAATGGCATCCCATGAGCCGAACCTGCAGAACATTCCGGTCAAGACGGAGCTCGGTCGACGCATTCGTGACGCCTTCGTGGCCGACAAGGGCACGAAGCTCGTCTCGTTCGACTATTCCCAGATTGAGCTGCGTCTTGCGGCCATGCTGTCCGAGGATCCCAAGCTGCTTGAGATTTTCAAAAACGGCGAGGACATTCATGCCGGGGTCGCGATGCGCGTATTCGGGGTGAAGCAGGACGAGGTGACCAAGGGCATGCGAACCAAGGCCAAGACCATCAACTTCGGCATCCTGTACGGCATGGGAGTGAGCGCGCTGCAGAAGAACCTCAAGGTCGACCGAAAGGAGGCCCAGGAATTCTACAACCAGTACTTCGAGCAGTTTGCGGGGCTTGCGGGATATCTCGAGCAGTCCAAGGAGTTCGCAAAGGCGCACGGATATACGGTGACCATGTACGGGCGAAAGAGATTCTTCGAGGGGATCAGGTCCAAGCTCCCGTTCATTCGCGCGCAGGCTGAGCGCATGGCGATCAACGCCCCGATCCAGGGAACGCAGGCGGACATCATCAAGATCGCCATGGTGCGCATCGCCGACTTTCTCAAGAAGAAAAAGCTTACTGACGAGGTGAAGCTCGTTCTGCAGATTCACGACGAGATCATCTTCGAGGTGGAGGACAAGTACGTGGAGCCGCTGCGCGTCGAGGTGCAGAGGATAATGGAGGAGGTCATGACTCCCGAGCAGACCAAGGGCGTGCCCGTCCTGACGAATTCCTCCGTGGGCGAGTCGTGGGGCGAAATGAAGTAACAAACGTATGCTGTATCTTTTTTATGGAACTGACAGAAACAAGGCGCTTGAAAAGGCGCTCGGCATTATTGATAAGAAGCTTGAGGAAAAAAGGGATGCCATGGTGTTCAAGGTCGATACCGCGAGCCTGTCCCAGAACATGCTGATCGAGCTGTCGGGCGGACAGGGGCTGTTTGAGCAGAAGTACATCGTGCACCTGAAGGACGTCATGGACGATGATGCCGCCAAGGACGTGGTGATGGGATTTCTGAAGGACATCAAGGAGTCCGACAACGTGTTCATCTGGACCGACGGAGCCATTTTGAAGAAGGACCTGACCAGGATCGAGAAGCATGCGGACAAGATGTGGGAGCATGTCGCCAAGGAGAAGGTGGAGGAGAGGCATAATATCTTCGGAATCGCCAACTACCTGGTCGCCCGCGACAAGAAGAATCTCTGGATCGAGTACCAGAAGCTGCGCGAGCACTTCGTGCCCGAGGAGATTCACGGAACCCTGTTCTGGGCGTTCAAGAACATCGCCCTGGTCGCGAACACGAAGTCCGCAGCGGACACCGGCCTGAAGCCGTTCGTCTATTCCAATACCAAGAAGGCGCTCGACAAGTATTCCAGGGAGGAGATCAGCGACCGGCTCTGGTCACTCACGAGGATTCTCGGAGACTCACGACGCGGGGAGGGAGAGTTGGACGTGCTGCTTGAGCGGTGGGTGCTGGCGGTGTAAAGCGCCCTGCTTCGTGGAGAAGAGAAAAAGGCCGCGAAACCTAAAGGGTTTCGCGGCCTCGAAGATAGCGGGCGGACCGTCATGGTTCCGGCTGCTGTACGGCTGGAGTCTGCGCGACGGGTACTGGTTCAAGGTCGAGCGCCTGCTGCGCAGCGCGCTCGGCCGCCGCTCTGGCCAGGTCCCGGTCCCGGCCTTCCTTCCAGGCCCGTGTTGCGTTGATCAGAATGCTGACCGCGCCAAGGATTATGAGGACTACGACGACGAGTTGGCAGATTGTCATTCCACGCCGATGGATGGGTACGCTATGATGTTTCATGGGATCAGTGGACTTGCACTTGATGATAGGCGTTTCGCGGGATTTGTCAAAAGAAAAGCGACGGCCGCACACGGCCGTCGCTCTCAGTATTCGATGTTATGGGTGCGGCTCGCGTCGATCGTTCCGTGCATCCTCACATGTGCTCGCCTTGATGAGGGCGTCGAGGAACTTGATGCCTCTCTGGACAGATTTAGGGTCTGACTTCGGGGTTATCGATTCGAGAAGCGCGGCTGTTTCGTGCATGACCGTGATAAGCGTCTCACAGTCACCGGACTGGATGCTGGGATCCTTAAGGAACTCAAGGGTCTCACGTGCAAATTCGATCGACCTAAATCCGACCCGGACTTCGGGTGCGAGATCCGGACGTGTGTCCTTGGTAGGGAATCGTTCTCGAAGCATGGTTGCGAACTCAAGCAGATGGCCTCCATTGTCTTTGCCGAGGTCGTGTTTCCCGCTGATGTTGTGGGCGTCAACTGCCGCCAGATAAGCCAATGATGTAAATTTCGATTGCGGAGAGGGCGACGGGATCATTTCCTTTTTCATAATGTGCTAGCGGTATTGTTCTTTTTTAGAATACGCAAAAGGGAAAGTTTTGCAATGGATGCTTCTAAAAAAGCCGCAGATCCTTTGGGTCTGCGGCTTTTTGAAATGCAAGATGCTTCACTTGCTTGATTCGATTTGCTGAATTTCGGCAGGAGCGCGCTGGACCGAGCCGGTTTCATTCCGGTCCTTCAGCATCCGGACCGCCCGTTCCCTGGCGCGCTGCTCAGCTCTTTCCTCGCCCCGCTTGCTGTTCCTGACTCCAAAGAAGAGGATGCTGATAAGGCTCAGGAGTACGAGGAGGATGACGCTCAGTTCAAGAAGCGTTATTTCCCGGTAACGGAATGATGCAATGTTACTTTTCATGTCCCGTGTCAGGTGGTTGCGTTTGTCCGGTGAGGCTGTGGGACTTCTTCTGAAGTTCCAGCTCATTCTTCAGGAATTCGATTTCAAGGATGCGCTGCTGCTCACGCTTGGAATCTTGTATTCCGGCACGTGCGCCCATGAAAATGACGAAAAGAAGCGCGGCAATGACCAGAGAGACGCAAACGATCTCCTTGAAGGAGAGTCCGTTGTCATCCGAATTCAAACTTTTTTTCATAGAACAGTGGGTTAGTTTGAATTGATAATAGTTTTTCTGCATGATTTGTCAAAGCAAAAGCCGGACGAATTCCTCCGGCTTTTGCGATATGGTGTGTGCGCCCAGTAGGACTCGAACCTACGACCCTCTGCTTAAAAGGCAGGTGCTCTACCACCTGAGCTATGGGCGCATGACGCTATTTGTAACATGAAAGGAGGGTTGGTTCAAGGAACGTCTCCTTAAACTTAAAAAAGTAGACCCTGGTCGCGCGAACGGCCAGGGTCACAACATCGAACGCTCTTCGATTCGACATGAATCTCAGAAGGTCCGTAGCAAAAATACC
>CBKWTF010000027.1:0-8956 GCA_966677695.1 uncultured bacterium
TTTTTTATATGTTTTTTTACTATTGTTATGCTATATGTCAAAGAAGGCCTCCAACCCACAGCACAATAACGACGAGATCGTAGTCAAGGGCGCCCGAACCCACAACCTCAAGAACATCACGGTCAAGATGCCGCGCAACAAGATGGTGGTGTTTTCTGGCTTGTCCGGATCGGGAAAGTCGTCGCTTGCTTTCGATACGATCTTTGCCGAGGGGCAGCGCAAGTACGTCGAGTCGTTGTCGGCATATGCCCGGCAGTTTTTGCGCCAGATGCAGAAGCCCGACGTGGACGAGATCACGGGGCTTTCCCCGGCGATTTCGATCGACCAGAAGTCCCGTTCCAATAACCCGCGATCGACCGTTGCGACCATTACCGAGATTTATGACTATCTGCGAATTCTTTTCGCACGAATCGGACGGCCGCACTGCGTGGTCTGCGGACGCGAGATCAAGAAGCTCTCGAACGACGAGATCTTCGAGACGATTCTTGAGACCGTGAAGGACTTCTCCAAGAAGGAGAATCAGAAGGTCATGGGCGTCGAGATCGACCAGGAGAAGGTGAAGATCTTCGCGCCTGTCGTCGTGGGACGAAAGGGTGAGTACTACCAGATGCTGTACGACCTGCTGGACAAGGGGTTCGAGAGCGTGCGTGTAGACGGCAAGGAATACAAACTTCGCGAGAGAATCGAGCTTTCCAAGACCAAGAAGCACGATATCGACGTGCTGATCGACGAGTTCTACGCCACTGAGATCAAGAAGTTCTCGCAGGACGTGAAGGAGCGTCTGTCAGAGGCGATTGAGCGGGCACTCGACCAATCGCAGGGGCTGCTTCGGGTCGTGCTCGGAGACTCCATGAAGCTCATCTCAAGCAAGTTCATGTGTCCGTACGACGGATTCTCGTTCCCGGAGATCGAGCCGCGGCTCTTCTCGTTCAACTCTCCGTACGGAGCGTGTCCGACCTGTAACGGTCTTGGAACCAAGCACCTGTTCGACGACGATCCCTGTGAGACCTGTCATGGCGCGCGACTGCGCGAGGAGGCGCTGCATGTCTTTTTGAACCAGACCGGTGAGAAGAAGAGCATCGTGGACATAACCTCATTGTCGATCAAGGATGCGATCGAGTACTTCACGTCACTCGACCTGACGGAGACCGAATACGAGATCGCCAAGGTCGTGCTCAAGGAGATCGAGTCGCGACTGCGCTTCATGAACGACGTGGGAATCGAGTACCTGTCGCTCAGTCGTCAGGCGCATACGCTCTCGGGAGGAGAGGCGCAGCGAATCCGGCTGGCCAGCCAACTCGGTTCCGGTCTTGTGGGTGCACTGTACGTGCTCGACGAGCCGACCATCGGACTGCATTCACGCGACAACGACAAGCTGATCAAGACGCTTCTTGACCTGCGAGATCTCGGCAATACCGTGATCGTGGTTGAGCATGACGAGGACACTATTTTTGCTGCAGACTACCTGGTGGACATCGGTCCTGGGGCCGGAGTGCATGGCGGAGAAGTCGTGATCTCAGGAAATCTGAACGAGCTTCTGACCGAGGCCAAGTACAAGAACAAGTCGCTGACGCTGGACTATCTGCGCGGAGATGCCGTGATCGAGGTTCCCAAGAAGCGCAGAAATGAGGATGCTGGAAAGCTGCGCGTGAAGGGCGGGGAAATCTTCAATATTAAGGACATGGATGCGGAGGTGCCGCTCGGAAAGCTCGTCGGGGTGACGGGTGTGTCGGGATCGGGAAAGTCATCATTCGTGTATGAGATTCTCTATAAGAACCTGCAGGCCAAGTTCGACCGAAAGCACCGATCAAACAAGGTATATAACTGCAAGGAGTTCACCGGCTCCGAGTATGTCAGCCGAACCATTCTGATCGACCAGTCTGCCATCGGAAGAACTCCACGATCCAATCCCGCGACATATACGGGCGCGTGGACGCATATCCGAGACCTGTTCGCTACGACGGAGGAGGCCAAGTACCGCGGATGGAAGTCCGGACGATTCTCATTCAACGTGAAGGGAGGACGATGCGAGGCGTGCCAGGGTAACGGAGAGATCGCCGTGGAGATGCACTTTCTGCCAACGGTGTATGTGCCCTGCGAGGTCTGCGGAGGAAAGCGGTTCATGAAGGAGACGCTCGAAGTGAGATTCAAAGGAAAGAACATCCATGACATTCTTACCATGACCGTCGAGGACGCGCTCGAGTTCTTCAAGGACATTCCGGCTATTTACGACCGGCTATTTACGCTCAACGAGGTAGGGCTTGGGTATCTCGAGCTCGGACAGTCGGCCACAACGCTTTCCGGAGGAGAGGCTCAGCGAGTGAAGATCTCGTCGGAACTGTACCGTGCGCACGTGCAGAAGACCATCTATATCCTGGACGAGCCGACCATCGGACTGCATTACGAGGACGTGCGCAAGCTGATCGAGATCCTGCAGAAGCTGGTGGACAAGGGCAATACCGTACTCGTGATCGAGCACAACATGGACCTGATCAAGAACGCCGATTACCTTATCGATATCGGACCCGAGGGGGGAGTTGGAGGAGGAAGGGTTGTCGCCAAGGGAACTCCGGAGCAGGTCGCCCAGGCCAAGGAGTCGCATACCGGAAAGTATCTCAAGAAGTACCTGAAGAGGTAACGGGGGCGGACTGTATCATTGACTTTTTTAAAATAACATGCATAATAATGGAGTATGAAAACGCTCCTTACATGCTGCGCACTAACTTGTGCAATTCCGATGGCTGCAGACGGTGCCGTTACCGTTCCGAGTATCTACCCGGACGTGCTGTCTGGCGAGGACGAAGACGGTTCCGTCGCGCTCTTCTTTTGGGACTTCACCATCAATACCGGGACCGGTGACTTCGCCTATATCCCGACTGGACAACACGTGTCCACCGGGATTCCGCAGGAAGGGTTTGCCTGGAGTATTAGCGGCGTGCCGCTCGACAGACTCCTGGTCTCCTCGTTTCTGTATATTGACTCCGGTCTCGAGATGGAAGACGGGCTGATGTATGTCGGTGAGAACCAAAGCGTTACCGGAGTCTTCACCCTGGTGGTGCGAACGACGCTGTCCGGTGTTGTCGCTGCGACGTTCGATGACTTCACGTACTGGGACGGCGAGCGGCTGGTACCGGGAACGGGGCGCCACCTCGGCTCGCTTGTGACGGTCAGCGTCGGATCGCAGACAGATGCGGTGTATCTGAGTCAGATTCCCGAACCGTCCGTGATTTTGATGGGCGGCTTCGCGCTTGCCGGAGCCGCCGTGCGTCGCCGTCGGGTCAAGTCGTAGTCCATGTCCCGATTATGTCGCCATACATAAACGTTTAAAGGCCCGAGCGGGAACGCTCGGGCCTTTTATGCATGACTTGAATATGTACTGCACATGCGCTACTGCATGAGTTCAGAGATGAACCTGCGTCTCAGGCAGAACCAGAAGTAGAGCGCGCAGGCAATCAGTGTGACTGCAAAGGCGGTCCAGAAGACCGCAACGTGGGTGTTGATGAGGAACAGGGTCTTGGCAGGGACACCCTTGGGAAAGTCTTGAATGCTGAACCAGGTGATGTGCCAGACGAACGAACAGAACAGTGCTGACAGGGAACTTATAATGATGCCCCACAGCACGCCGCTTGCCAGAACGATTGCAGCGATAGGTTCCTCGTCGAAAAAATTCGAAATAGCAGAGGTTATGCGGTTCATGGGATTTTGGGAAGGGCCGGTTTTCTCAATCCTACGCCAGGTTTGACAAAAGTCAATAATCCGTGTGATTATATCCTTACTTTTACCGTACCTATCCTTTATTTATGCAGAAAGCAGACCTGGCAAAACTGAATATCCCGAAGGAGCCCGGAGTCTATTTCTTCAAGCTCGGCAAGGAAATCCTGTATATCGGAAAGGCGACCTCGCTGCGCGACCGCGTAAAGAGCTACTTTGCCAATGACATCATCCATACCCGAGGATCCCGCATCCTGGACATGGTCGCGCTGGCCGACACCGTCGAGTTCGAGAAGACCGACACCGTGCTCGAGGCGCTCATCAAGGAAGCCGGACTCATCAAGCGCTACGAGCCAAAGTACAACATCAAGGAGAAGGACAACAAGAGCTACAGCTTCGTCTGCATCACCAAGGACGCGCTGCCCAAGATCATCATCGAGCGCGGACGAAGCATCACGTTCAAGGGTGACAATGCGTATGACGAGGTATACGGGCCGTTTCCGTCACTCTCGAAGCTCTATGTCGCGCTCAAGATCATCCGGAGGATCTTCCCGTTCGTGACCGACAAGACAGGATCCAAGCTGTATGCGCAGATCGGTCTTGAACCTGACATGAACAAGGACAACTTCATCGAGGTATACAAGAAGAACATCCGCAACATCAAGCTGTTCTTCCAGGGCAAGAAGAGCGCGCTTATCAAGACCCTCAGGAAGGAGATGATGACGCATGCCAAGAAGATGCAGTTCGAGCGGGCGGCGCAGGTCAAGAGCCAGATTTTCGCCCTTGAGCACATCAACGACGTCGCCCTGATAGACGAGGGGCCCGGCAACACCCAGGGCACGCACGGCTTCAGGGTCGAGGCGTTCGACATCGCCCATATGAAGGGGACCAATTCCGTAGGAGTTATGACGGTCATGGAAAACGGGGCCGTGGCCAAATCCCAGTACCGCAAGTTTATCCTGCGCAACACGCCCAAGGGTGACGACCTGCGTGGTCTCGTGGAGATCATGACGCGTCGCTTCAGGCATACCGAATGGCCGTCTCCCGACCTTGTCGTGATCGACGGAGGAAAGACCCATCTGAAGACTGCGGAATCCGCCCTGGCAGCACTCGGGGTCTCGGCCAAAGCCGTCTCCGTAGTAAAGGACGACAGACACAAGGCCCGTGACATACTGGGTGACGAGGACTTGGCAAAGACGCACAAGAAGGACATCATCCTCATAAACAGTGAGGCGCACCGGTTCGCAATCAGCTTCTACAGAAATAAACACCGCACGTCTCTGATCCCGAAAAAGTAGGGTATAATGGGCGATAATGAGAAAGAAACTCAAGGTAGCAATTCTTCGCGGGGGATCAAGCGACGAGCACTCCATCTCGCTGCGATCGGGCCAACAGCTCAAGAACCGGCTCGACGAGTACCAGAACATGACGGACATCACGGTCGACCGCGCTGGCGAGTGGTTCGTTGACGGCATGCCATACGACAAGCGCAACCTGGTACGCGACTTCGACATGGTCATCAACACCATGAAGGGCGGCGAGGGCGAGAGCGGCCGACTGACCAAGTATCTCGACACGTTCGGAGTGAAGCACACCAACGCCCCCGTGTTCGGAAGCGCGCTCTCGCACAATAAGAACGAGTTCAAGAAGTTTCTCAAGCGCCACGAGATCAAGACCCCGCACTCGGTGCTGATCGACGGCGAGCTCGACGTCGAGGCGCAGAAGCGCGACCTTCACAACAAGATGTTCCTGCCAGCGATCGTGAAGCCCGTCGCGAACGGATCGTCGATCGGCGTATTCGTCGCCAAGGACTTTGACGAGATGAAGAAGTTCGTGGACTGGATTCTGAAGCGCGACCGGTTCGCGCTTGTGGAGGAATATATCGATGGGATGGATGTCACAGTTATGACGACCCGGGACTTTCGAGGACAGGAGATCTACAGCTTCCTCCCTGTGGCGATCGATACTCCCGACATCGTCAATTACGACCACAAGTTCAACAATTCCCACACGTTCTTTCCGATCCACAACCTCTCGCGCGACCAGAAGGAGCTGGTCGAGGACTATGCCAAGAGCATCCATGCCAAGCTCGACCTGGAGTCCGTTGCCATGACGGACTTCCGGGTACATCCGCGGCGGGGCGTCTATGCGCTCGAGACGAACACCGTGCCGAGCTATGAGGACAAGTCGGTATACGACGAGGCGCTCAGACTGGTCGGGGTCAGCGAGGACGAGCTGGTAGACCACATTATTAATCTCAGCCTCAACAAGCGAAAAAAATAGCGCGGCAGACAGGCCGGTAGCACTAATCCAGAACGCATGAAAAAGAACAAGAATCCACAGAAGAAAAACGGACCGAACGCAGCAGAGCTGCTTGAGAAATTCAGAAAGACACACGCCAAGCTTCATAAGACGTACGAGGGCCACTTCTGGACGTCGTATATGGGAGACCATTCGGTCGACGACAAGATGAACAGGGCGCTCGAGGCGCGTGATGCGTTCGCTCAGGACGCGAAGAACCTCAAGCTGATCGATGCTGTCTGGGACAGGGCGGGCAAGAGGGACCGAGAGGCGCTCTCGTCATGGAAGCGGTACTTCAGCCTATACCAGACACCCGAGAGTGTGCTTGACCTAAGGAAGCGCATCAACGATATCGAGACCAAGGTGCACAAGGATATGGCAACGGCCAAGGAGGGATATGTGGACCCGAAGACCAAGAAGTTCGTGAAGTGCTCGAAGCTCAAGATGAGAAACCTGATCAGGACCTCGGACTCCGAGGCGATCAGAAAGGCCTGCCATGAGGCAACGAACGACCTCGGTCTGCGGCATCTGGACGACTACGTGAAGCGTGCGGGTCTTCTGAACGAGTATGCCAGGGCGCTCGGGTACGAGGACTTTTACGCATACAAGATCGAGATGGAGGAGGGCATGACAAAGAAGGAGCTCTTCAAGATCTTCGATGAGATCTATGAGAAGACCAAGTATGCCCATGTCGAGATCCGGGAGCTGGAGAAGAAGATGCCGGGACTGCGAAAGCCGTGGAACTTTTCATACATGATGTCGGGAGACTTCACCAAGGAGGATGACCAGTACTATCCGTTCGATCAGGCGCTTATCCGCTGGGGCCGATCGTTCGCCTCTGTCGGCGTCGACTTCAAGCAGGGCCGACTGCAGCTTGATCTTCTCGACCGTCAGAGCAAGTACAGCAATGGGTTCTGCCACTGGCCGGATCTCGTGCGCTTCGAGGGACCAAAGAGGGTGGCGGGAAGCTCGAACTTTACCTGCAACGTCGTATACGGACAGGTCGGGTCTGCGGCGGAAGGATACCATACGCTGTTCCATGAGGGAGGACATGCCGCGCATCTGCTCAATACGGAGCAGCGCGAGACCTGTCTCAACCATGAGTACCCTCCGGCTTCTACCGCATGGGCGGAGACCCACTCGATGTTCATGGACACCATGCACTCGAGCTACGAATGGCGCACCAGGTATGCCGCAAACAAGGACGGCGAGTACTATCCTTTCGATCTGTATGAGCGAAAGGTCCGCAAGCTGCACGCGCTTCGCCCGCTCGACCTGTCCAGCATTCTCTTCGTCTCAAACTTCGAGAGGGAGATATACGAGACCAAGAACCTCACGAAAGAGAAAGTCGTTGACATCGCCAAGAGAGCGTATCGAAAGTACTTCGACCGGTCAGAGGATTCTTTGTATGCGCTGCAGATCCCGCACATCTACTCATGGAACAGTTCGTGCTCGTATCACGGATACGGCCTTGCCCAGCTCGCGGTTGACCAGTGGCGCGAGCACTTCTACGCGAAGTACGGCTACATCGTGGACAATCCGAAGATCGCAAAGGACATGAAGAAGGTCTGGTCACTGGGATCGCTGCACACGTTCAAGGAGTTCGTTATCATGGCGACGGGCAAACCGCTTTCGGCCAAGGCGTGGCTCAGGGTGAGCACTAAGTCGATTCCGGCAATTCTCAAGACCGCCAAGCAGCGGGCAGAGATTCTTGCAAAGAAGCCGCGGTCCAAGAAGCCCGTCAATCTGAATGCAAAGATATCCATGGTCTCGGGCAAGCAGAAGATCTGCGACAACTCAAAGTCATTCGAGGACATGGCCGCGAAGTACGCTGCGTGGCTTGAAAAGGAAGGGAAGTAGGCTTGGCTCATGGCGGCTACCACCCTTGTCTTTTTGGCGGGTTTTCCGTATACTGTCGGTACTTGGATTTCCAAGTGCCCATCCTGGGCCCTTAGCTCATCTGGTAGAGCGCCTCATTTGCACTGAGGAGGTGGCGGGTTCGAGTCCTGTAGGGTCCACCAAAGAAAAAGGCCTCCGTTTCGGAGGTGCAATAAAACATGCGCACATGCGTTATACTGTGCATATGATTCACACAACAACACCAACCATAGACGGGAAGAAAATTATCACGTACCACCAGGTGATTACAGCTGACGTTATCATCGGTGCGAACATTATCAGCGACATCTTTGCGGGTATCCGAGACATCGTCGGCGGACGATCTGCGACGTATGAGAAGAAGTTCGCGGAGGGAAAGGCATTGGCCATCAAGGAGCTCGAGGAGCAGGCCGCTTCGGTCGGTGCGAACGCGATCGTCGGCATAGACTTTGACTTCGAGACAATCGGCTCAGGCGGATCCATGCTCATGATCAGCGTATCTGGTACGGCGGTGACCGTTGAGTAGTAATCTGGAACCAGAATTCGTGAATATGATAAAGGCGCGCCCGTCGGGCGCGCCTTTATGTTCTTTAAAAACTTGGTCTGAATATCCGCTCAATCTTTCTGACTTCACCCGTGTTCTCGATATTCGTAAGCAAGGGATGCCGGACCACGCACTTCTGGATGTAGTTGGTCGATACCGCCTCGCTGTCGGATAGCGCAAACCCGATGTGCCTGTTCTCGGAGCCGTCCTCGTAGCGTACCTTTTCCCACAGCACCACGTCGCCGGCCTGTACGGCCGAGCCGACTGACACCTGCTGGAACTGGTCGCTCGCCAGCAGGTCCGTCTCGAGATTACTGACTGTCGTCCTAGTCCGCGCGGCCTTCTGGTTCAGCAGAAGCACGCTGCTCGTGAACACGGCACAGGAGTACTCTCCGTCATTGAGAAGGTCACGGACCGTATCCTGCTCTTTGACTATCAAGGAGTTGAACAGCCGAGTTCCGACCGCGTTTTCGATCATTTTGACATACGTTTCCTTTCGCAAGATCTCCATGGTCTTAGCAT
>CBKWTF010000028.1:0-8875 GCA_966677695.1 uncultured bacterium
GCTGCCGCGACTTCGCGCAGATCGAGGGCAAGCCGCTCTCAAGAGAGATCGTGCAGACCGCGATGCAGATGCTCGACATCGACTCGCTCGGTCTCGTAAAGTCAGATCGCGACATTCTACGTACGCTGATCGAGAAGTATAAGGGCGGACCCGTCGGGGCCAGCACGCTTGCCACTTCCCTTTCCGAGGAAATCGGAACCATCGAGGAATTTCATGAGCCGTATCTCATTCAGCTCGGCCTGATAGAGCGAACACCGCGCGGGCGAGTCGCCACAGACAAGGCGTACGAGCACTTGGAGTTGGAGAAGCCTGAAAACCCAACGCTTTTGTAAAATGAAATCAGAAAACCCCGACCGCAAGCGGTCGGGGTTTTAAAAACAGGGGGACTAGTGGTTATGCTGCTGGATTCTGACCACGTGCGGAACGGTTGGATCGGCATCATCCGCAAGCAAGAGCAGCTCGCCGTTTCCGAAATGGAACCCGGTAAGCATGTCCTGCCATTTCAGACCGTAAAACGCGGCGTACAGCATCTTGCCAAAGTCTCCGTGACCGACGAGCAAAACAATGCCGGTTGGATGCTTTGTGCGAACGTATTCCAAAGCCCGCTGAGCGCGCCGGAGCAAATCCGGGAACGTCTCAGCACCTTCGGGAGACAAGAAGTATGTGACCGTCTCCGTCTTGACGATGTCGGGCGCGCAGAGTTCTTCGATCTCGGCAGCCCGCCGCCCTGTCATCGTTCCAAAATCGCGCTCAATGAGCGAATCAAGAATAGCAGGTTCTCGCAGACCGAGACGCTCACAGATAATCTTGCCCGTAACATATCCGCGAGAAAGCGGAGAAGTATAGACTGCGTCAAACGTAATCCCCGCGTCCTCAACCCCCCGAGCAAGCTCATGCGCCTGCCTGATTCCGATCTCAGTCAACGGTAGGTCCCTGTGACCGTTCAAAATGCCGCTTGCATTATCCTCGTTTTGGCCGTGCCTGGCGATGTAGATTTTGAGCATAAGATCCTTTCTTTTCTTGCTACAGGGTACACCAGGGGGTATGTTTGGTCAAAATCAGTTCTTATCTTACCCTCCCAACCCCTTTATGCTAGTATGGGCATACTATGTCAGGACACAACAAATTTTCAAAGATCAAACACAAGAAGGCCAGCACGGACGCCAAGAAGAGCAAGATTTTCTCACGGTTCTCAAAACTGCTTACCGTGGAGTCAAAGAAGTGCAACGGTGACGTGAACTCCGCGTCTCTTGCCAGAGCCATCGAGCTCGCGCGTAAGGAAAACGTACCCAAGGACGTCATCGAGAAGGCGATTGCCAAGGGAACTGATGCAAGTGCGGCCGCTCTTGATCCCGTCATGTACGAGACATACGGACCAGGAGGAAGCGCGATCGTCATTACCGCGCTTACGGACAACAAGAACCGCACAGCCGCAGAGATCAGGCACCTGCTCTCGAAGGCCGGATACGAGCTCGCCTCGCCAGGATCGGCTCTCTGGGCATTCGCAAAGACCGACGAGGGATACGCGGCTCAGACGCCCGTTGACCTTTCGGAGGACGACATGCAGAAGATGGTTGACCTCTACGACCAGCTTGATGAGCATGACGACGTTCAGAACGTATATACGAATGTGGTCGGGCTCGACGAGATCAGCGAGGAGGAGTAATCATCAAAGCTACCTATCATGCGCGTATTGGCCATAGATCCGGGATACGAGAGGCTCGGAATAGCTGTTTTGGAAAAAGTCGGCGGAAAGGACACGCTGGTTCATTCGGAATGCTTCCAGACGCCCAAGACCGACGCGCACTCGCGCAGGCTGCATGCTATTTTTGTACGACTGCGCGAGCTCATCTCGAAATACGGCCCCGACGCGTGCGCCATCGAGACCCTTTTCTTCTCAAAAAACCAGACGACCGCGCTCAAGGTGGCCGAAGTGCGCGGCGTTGTGCTGGCCCTTGCCGAGGAATACGGCATGAATATCCATGAGTTCTCTCCGGCAGACGTCAAGATCGGCGTTACCGGCTACGGCAAAAGTGACAAGTCGGCGATCACCAAGATGATCCCCCT
Source organism: uncultured bacterium (assembly GCA_966677695.1). Lineage (GTDB taxonomy): Bacteria > Patescibacteriota > Minisyncoccia > Phycocordibacterales > JAACPR01 > JAULZV01. The sequence goes on from CBKWTF010000028.1 coordinate 2,068, forward strand.
TCTGGTCAAGATAGACCGAAACATAAAGCATGATGACGAGTTCGACGCCATTGCAGTCGGGATCACCTGCCTCAATTCGAGACGCTTTTAGCGACGCCCTGCGCACCACTCAGACTGGCTGAAGTTTTGCACAAACGAAACCCCTTGCGAACTTTTTATTTTTTGATATTAAAGTAGAACATTAAAAACAGATAACAGCAAAAACCCACATGGAAATCGATGAGCACAACCTAGACGAACTTGATAACGAAGAAGCGCTGCTTGATGACAGCATCTTCGGCAGTCTGGGCGGTGACGACGACGACCTGGCGGATGACGAGGAGACGGTTACCGACGATCTTGATCCTGAGGACGAAGAGGAGGAGACCTTTGACGAGCTCGACCTGCTTGCCCAGGAGGAAGACGATGACGGATTCGACTACGGATTCGGCGAGGAGGACGACTACTAGATCGATCATGTTTCAAAGTGAAGGGGCGGGAAAATTTCCGCCCTTTTCGTATGCAAAAACTTTGTGTATAGTGAGTGCCATTTAGCAGTCGAACATATATAATGGTCACATGAAGCACAACACTCTCGCCGCGCGGATTTCGCGTCTTATCAAAACAGAAAAGTTCAGGAAGTTTGCGATGGCCGCAGGTCTCGTATTCTTCGTATTTGCAGGGTTCTTCCTTATCTGGCTCTCCACGGTCGAGCTTCCGGACCTGAACAACTTCGAGAACCGAATCGTGTCGGAATCGACCAAGGTATACGACCGCACGGGCAAGGTCGTGCTGTTTGACGTCCACGGAAACGTCCGACGAACCGTTGTGCCGCTTGACCAGATCAACGATTACGTGAAGTGGGCAACCATCGCCATTGAGGACAGCAACTTCTACAACCACCACGGAATCGAGCCCAAGGCGATCGTTCGAGCCGTCCTGACCAACATCAAGGAAGGAAGGCCGTTCAGCGGCCAGGGAGGATCGACCATCACCCAACAGGTCATCAAGAACGCCCTGTTTACCAACGACAAGCTCATCTCACGAAAGCTCAAGGAATGGGTGCTCGCTCCGCGGCTTGAGTCAAAGATGACCAAGGACGAGATTCTTGAGCTCTACCTGAACGAGGTACCGTACGGAGGAACCGTATACGGCGTCCAGGAGGCGTCCCGAAAGTTCTTCGGAAAGGATGCGAAGGATCTTACCCTTGTGGAATCAGCCTATATTGCCGCCCTGCCCCAGGCTCCAACCTACTATTCTCCATACGGAAGCCACAGGGACGATCTGGAAAACAGAAAGAACAAGGTGCTTCGGGAGATGCTTGACCTGAACTTCATCTCGCAGGCCGAGTATGACGGGGCCATCAAGAGCTCGGTCGAGTTCCAGAAGCAGGAGGATTATGGGATCAAGGCCCCCCACTTCGTGATGTACATCCGAGAGCTGCTTGAGGAAAAGTACGGTGCGGAGCTTGTGGAAAAGGGCGGACTTAAGGTTATCACCACGCTCGACTGGGAGCTCCAGCAGGATGCCGAGGAGATTGCCAAGAAGTGGGCGCTCCAGAACGAGACGCAGTTCAACGCCGAGAACGCGGCCATCGTCGCAACCGATCCCAATACCGGACAGATCATTACCATGGTCGGATCTCGAGACTACTTTGACGAGAACATTGACGGAAACTTCAACATCGCAACCGCCAACCGACAGCCGGGATCGTCGATCAAGCCAATTATTTATGCGGAAGCCTTCAACAAGGGCTACAAGCCCGAGACTGTCGTGTTCGACGTTCCGACCGAGTTCTCGGCTACCTGCTACTCCGGAGGAGACTGCTATCGACCGCAGAACTACGATGAGCAGTACCGAGGACCGATCTCGCTTCGAAACGCGCTCGCCCAATCACTCAACATCCCTGCCGTTAAGGTGCTGTATCTTGCAGGAATCGAGGACGCGCTCAATCTTGCAAAGCAGATGGGACTCGAGACCCTTACGAACGTCAAGCAGTACGGTCTGACCCTCGTACTCGGAGGAGGAGAGGTTCGACCGCTCGACATGGCTGCGGCCTACGGAGTGTTCGCCGCTGACGGAGTCAAGCATCCTACGACTGGAATCCTTCGAGTGGAGGACAAGAAGGGCAAGGTTCTCGAGGAGTATGAGCAGAAGGAGTACCGGGTGCTTCCAGAGCAGACTGCGCGGCTTATCTCAAGCATCCTGACTGACAACAACGCGAGAACTCCGGCCTTCGGATCAAACTCCCCGCTGTACTTTGACGGAATAGACGTTGCCGCCAAGACCGGTACGACAAACGACTATCGAGATACCTGGATCGTGGGATATACGCCGAACATTTCAGTGGCGGCATGGGCAGGAAACAACGACAACAGCTCGATGAGCAAGCAGGTCGCCGGCTACATAGTCGCTCCGATGTGGAACGAGTTCATGAAGATAGCCATTGAAAAATATCCCGCATCAAGCTTCATCGACCCCGAGCCCATCGACCCTACTATTAAGCCCGTCCTACGAGGGGTATGGGAAAACCCGAGCGGCGTACACGAGATCCTGCACTGGGTGCACAAGGACAATCCGCAGGGAGACTACCCTTCAAACCCGGCATCAGATCCGCAGTATCTTCTCTGGGAAGAGCCGGTACAGAAGTGGCTCTCGGGTGAGGGATTCGAGGACGAGCCGGATCCAGGCAGCGTCAGCCTGCAGATCGTGAATCCGGAAGAGGGTGAGTCGTACATTGAGACCCTTGAGATGTTCGTCGCGGCATCGCTTACGGGATCCGAGATCGAGTCAGGAAAGGTCTACCTCAACGGAGACTATCTGGGAGACCTCAATCCACAGGGTGGCGTCTACTCGTTCATTCCGAGCCAGAAGTCCTCATCAAAGAAGAGGAACAACCGCATCAGGGTGGAGGTGACGGACAAGAACGGAAACGAGTACCAGGATACCGTATCGTTCGATCTTCAGTAGCGGTCTAGAATATATCGTGCACGGAAAAGCCCTCCTTCGAGAGATTCTCGCGGAGGGTTTTTTCTATCTCGGGGCGCAGAAGCGTGAAGTGGGTTCGAGCCGCCCCCGAAATGCTTATCTTCACCTTTTTGTCCTTCACCTCCACGGCGTTGTCCGCAAGTTCCATCGAGAAGCTTTCGCGCAGGGTCTGCAGTATGATTTCGCGTATGCGCTTGGATGACCCCAGACCAAGATCCTTATATCGCTGAAGGAGTAAGGCAATTTGCATATTGTATAAAAAGCGTTCGTCGGCTACTTGTTGAGCGGCATCACGAGATACATGAAGCTTCCGTCTCCAACTCCGCGGAACACCATCGGTCGACCAACGCCGTTGAAGTAGACCTGGAAGCTTTCGGCCCTGATCGAGTTGAATGAGTCGGTGATGTACTTCTGGTTGAAGTTGATGTCGATGGACTCGCCGCGGATGCTTGCCGGCACGGTCGTGCGGCTCTCACCCTTCTCGGTGTTCTTTGAGGTTATCTCGAACACGTTGTTCGTCGCATCCAGGTGGAACTTCACCTGGTTGAAGTTATCCGAGAAGAGGTTCGAGATCTTAAGGGCGTTGATCAGGTCCTGCTTAAGCACCGAAAGCTCGGTCTTGTTGTCCTTCGGAATGATCTGCTTGTAGTCCGGAAAGGCTCCGTCCACTACTCGGCTCACCAGATACAGCTCACCGTCCACGGCAAACGAAACCTGGTTCTCCCCGAATGTCATTAGAATATCGGTATCAAGCCCCTCGAACGTTCGAATAATCTCCGCGACGTTCCTTTGCGGGATCAGGATACTCTCAAATTCGCCCGTTTTTGCCCCAGGCTTCTTCTCAGCGAGCCGGAATGAGTCTGTGGCCACAAACGTCAGTTCCCCCGCGTCAGAGTACGCATAGACGCTTGAGAGCTCAGGTTTGATGCTCGACACGCTCGCCGCATACCATACGGCCTTCAGACCTTCGACCAGGGCAGTTGATGAGAGCTTGCAGTGCTTGTCGGACTCGACAACGGGAATAGATGGAAAGTCCGTAGTCGCAAACGTATTGATCTGCGTCTCGCTCTTGCTTCCCACGATCTGCAGGGTCTGCTCGTTGTTCTCAAGGACAAGCTTCTCCTCCTGAACGAGATTGTTCAGGTACGAGGCCAGAAGGGAGGAAGAGACCGCGATCTCGCCAGGCTCAAGCACCTTTGCCGAAAGATAGATCTTGATGCCGAGCTCGAGGTTGGTTGCCGAGATCTCAATCTGGTTCTCCAATGTCCTGATGACCACGCACTGAAGTACCGCCAGACTCACGTTCTTGCCTGTAATCTTGTCCGCCTTTGTCAGTGCCCGTAGGAGGCTGTTCTTATTTATCTCTATCTTCATATTATTATGTATATAGTGCGGTGGATAACTGGATAAGTCAAATTATACCTTATTTTGTAACGTTTTTTCGCCTACCGGGGTGTTGATAGGTTGGGGATTTCTGTGGAGAAAACCATGATAACTTCTGGGGATTTCGCTGAGGTGTGGGTAACTGGCATATTTCCCACATTTCTTCCCCATCCGAGTTCCATACTTATCGGCTAGTTTTCCCTCCACTTATTCACAGGGTTATCCACAGGTATCCACAAGACGAAATAACCAATAGAAACAAGGGCCGGACGGGCACATGTGCCCGTCCGGCCCTTGTTTTATCTGTGGATTAGAGGATATTCCTGATCTCATTGATCTGCTGCTCCAGGAGCTTGTCTACCTTAAGGTCGTTTTTTACCTTTTCGCATGAGTGAATAACGGTCGTATGGTCCCTTCCACCCATCTTGTCTCCGATGGTCGGAAACGAGATGCCGAAGTCCTCTCGCAGGATGTACATGGCGATCTGACGAGGCCGTACCACCTCTTTTCGACGGGTCTTGTCGCACAGGCTCTCCGTATTGAGGCCGTAGAACTCAGCGACAATCTTGATCAGGTCGGCGACAGACACCATTTTCTTCGGTTTTGAGGTGTTTTTGATCAGGTCCTTGATTTCAGCGACGCTCAGATCCTTGTTTTTGAGCTGAGTCTGCATGGTAATGATGTTCACAACACCCTCGAGCTCTCGAATGTTGCCCTCGATGCTCTCCGCAAGGAAATCCGCTACCTCATCCGAGATGAACATGCTCGCCAAAGCGGCTTTTTTCTTGATTATTTCGATTCGTGACTCCGGATCGGGCTTTGGAATATCCACGATCATGCCCTGGCTGAACCGTGACTTTAGGCGGTCCTCCAGTCCCTGGATGAAGTTGGGGTGCTTGTCGCTTGAAAAGAGAATCTGCTTGTTGTTCTCGTATAGATAGTTGAACAGGTGGAACAGCTCCTCCTGGGTGCTCTTCTTGCTCTCAAGGAACTGAATGTCGTCCATGATCAAAACGTCGTATTTTCGGTACTTTTCCTTGAACATCGGCACTCTGTTGTTCTGTACGGCCGTTACGTACTCGTGCATGAACTTCTCGGAAGTAAGGTAAAAGACCTTTTTGCTCGGAAAGTTCATCTTGATCTGGTTTCCGACAGCCTGGATAAGGTGCGTTTTGCCGTGTCCGGTCGACCCGTGGATGAAAAGAGGGTTATATACAACGCCGGGCTGCTTGATAATGGCCCATGAGGCCGCATACGCCAGTTCGTTGAACGGTCCGATGACAAAAGACTCAAACGTGTACTTCGGATTGAGGTTGTCGTCCTTGTTTACGACGAAATCAGTGAGCGGCAGGGCCGTATTGCTCTCCTTTACGAGCTTTTCCTTCTTGTTTTCGGCCTTTTTCTTGTCTATTTTGGCGATGACGAAGTCTACTGAGCGAACCGCGTTCTCTTGCTCCCTGAGGGTCTTGAGAACCGTGGTATAGAATTTTTTGACGATCCACTCCTTGATGAATGCGTTCGGCACCCCGATGTATGCGACGCCGTCGTCGACTTTGATGAGAAAGGTTTCCTTGAACCACGTGTTGAAATTGGCGGACGAGATGATGTTTTCAATTTCCTTAAGCGAGTTGTCCCACAGTGATTGTTGATTCAACACGGTTGTCATGAGTAAAAGTATACCCCCTTTGGAAAAAATCAAAACTTGTTAAAAATCACTTTCTATGTTAAAACGTTGTACATAACCCTACTAACAAGGATTTATGTCAGTTACATACCAGCCAAAGAAAAAGAAGCGAGCGAAGAAGCACGGATTCCTCAAGCGGTCGGCGAGCGCGTCAGGACGAAACGTTCTGAAGCGACGACGAGCCAAGGGGCGAGCCAAGCTTACGACGGTCTAACAGCCATGCTCAAGAAGAGATTCAGATTAAACACCTCACAGTTCAAGGAGGTGTTTAATTTTGGACAGCCGGTTCGCGGCGACCTGTATCTGGCCAAGAAGAGAGACAATGACGTCGGCTATTCCCGCTTCGCCGTCGTTGTTTCCAAGAAGATTGCCAAGAAGGCGGTTGAGCGCAACTACCTCCGGCGCAAGTTCATGCATGCGATCGGTGAAAAGCTGGCTCACTTGCCAAAGGCGGACTATATCTTTGTTTTGAATTCGTCGGCCAAAGACGTAGAATACAAGGACTTGGTTACGAGCCTTGATTCAATCAACTAACAATCACGCACTATGAAAACATTCTTCCTTGAGACGCTGTACCGACCGCTCTACAACCTGCTTGTGGGGCTGATGGACATCATTCCGCATGCCGACATTGGGTTTGCCGTGATCCTGGTGACGCTTATCGTCAAGATCATCCTGTTTCCGCTCTCGAAGAAGGCGATCCAGACCCAGCTTCGCATGCGCGAAATCGAGCAGCCGCTTAAGGATCTGCGCGAGAAGTACAAGGACGACTAC
>CBKWTF010000029.1:0-8719 GCA_966677695.1 uncultured bacterium
CATACTTACTTCCAATAGCACAAAGGCCTCGCGTACTGTGCGAGGCCTTTGTGGCTCTGTGACCCTACGGGGAATTGAACCCCGGTTTCACCCGTGAGAGGGGTGTGTCCTAGCCGCTAGACGATAGGGCCATGGCGGATATAGTAGCACATGTTTTTATAAAAATAAAGCATGCCAGCAGCGCGAGGAGCGCCTGAGGCTGCATGCAAAGAAAAACCGTCCGGCACGCATGGCGTGCCGGACGGCAACATTTCCTTCAACCGATCAGCATCGGGCTCCGGCCAGATGGCTCAGATCACCGGGATCATTCGCATGATTCCCGAACGCGAACGAAAAGAGCTTGAATCCGGTCTGGTTGCGCGATGGTTGCGAACCCTGACCGGCCTCCTGCTCGCGCTTGGCCTGAACATTCTTGCCCCCACGACGATTGCGCCGTTGGTAAGTAGCCGAGGAGCACGCCGTCACAGGTTCTCGCGAAATCACGGGAACCCGATCAGACGGCGACAGCTTGTGCCATTTCACAGCATCGTCAAACCAGGTGTTCACCTGCCTGCTGAGTCCCGCGTACCTTTCGGGCGACTGCGACCGCAGGCCGATCCACACGGGGATGACCTTACCGTTCGTAACTTCCGCGATGCGGACCAGCTCGTTTTCGGCAAGGCACCTGACCCAGTATCCGACATCGGATTCCCTCAGCCACATAAGCGGCTTCGGATTATCCGCGCCTGAGCCATTCGTGCGAAACGTCATCAGGACGATCACCGTATCGCCAACGCTGATACGGTGGTTTCTCACGTCGATTCGCCGGCATGACGGGCCTTCAAAGCTCGTCTTCGCGTCGAATCCGATCCTCTGTCCGGTTTCCCAGCACAGACGGACGGTCTCGTCGTCTCCGAACGGCCGGACCTTGATGCCCGGCCCGCAGATCTGCGTCACTTTTGCCTCAATGACATACGGGCTCGTCCCGTTCGGGACGGCCGCAAGCGACATGACAAGTTTGCCAAATTGGGAGTTCATGGTTTTCAGTGTGCAAGTTCGGACCCCGTTACTTCCCGTCCTAAGCCTTGGAAAGTCAGTGTTTCAATCCGAACATTCCTATATATAATAACATATTTTATGTAAAAAGTAAAGGACTGAACGAACTGTTCAGTCCCTGCAAGGCCTTAGTCCTGGAACCCTACTTTTTCCAATATGAGTCCTGTCGCACCAATAGCTCACTCGCCCTCTGCTTGTCATACAGCAGGTCAAAGGACACCTTCTCCATGCGAGCGGACTGCGACCCCTTCACCAGCACGATCGTCTGGCCGTCGGCCCACTCAAGCACCTTCTGCACCGCGTCGTCGTGGCTGCTCGCATGATACGCGTGCGCAACTCCGAGTTCCTGCGACTTCTCGAATATGACGCGCGCGCGCTCACCGAGCGTTATCACGTGCTTGATTCCGCACTCTGTCAGCACCCGCGCGATCTTCTCGTGCTCGGCCTTGGTGTACTTGCCGAGCTCCGACATGTCTCCAAGTACCGCGATCTTCGTCTTGGCACCGAGCTCGCCGAGCGTGAGGAGCGCCTGCCTGAGTGCCACGGGTGACGAGTTGTACGAATCGTCCAGCAGCGTGATTTCCCCCACTCCCTGAACCAGGTTCATCCGCCCCGGCGGAACCCTGTATGACTGCAGGGACTCGACGACATCCAGCATGTTGATGCCCATCTCACGCGCCACGACAAGCGCTGCCAGAATAGGATACACGTGCTGTATGCCAAGCGCGCCCCTGATGCTAAACGGCAGGCTGTTCGATCCGAAGTTTATCTTCACGCTCTGCGCGACCGGTACTCCCTCGCCGTCGTATTGGATCTCGGTATTTGAGGCATGCACGTTCGCCGTATCTGAGAATCCGTACCACAGCGTCCGATATGTCGAACGGCTTGCGAGCTCCGAGATCTTCTCGTCGTCCGCATTCAGCACCAAGACGCCATCGACCTTAAGCCCGTACATCATGCGCGCGTCCTCCTCGTTCACGTCCTGGGCTCGCGAGAAGTACTCAGCGTGCACCGGCACGTCAGGAAACCGAGTGAAGACCGCGAAGTCAAGATCGAGCCACGAGGTCAGCTTCTCCATGTCTCCCGGATGGTCGGTTCCGAGCTCAAGCACGAGCCACTCCGGATACTCCTTGGCAAACAGCGGCCTGAGTCCGAGCCAGATGTTCTTGATCCACGCGGTCGGGCTTCCCCACCCCGTCTCAAGTCCCAAGATGGTCAACGGCACCCCGATCTCGCTGTTGAAGCTCTTCTTGTTCTTGCGTATCGATACGAAGTCCTTGAGGGCAGCGTAGATCGCGTCCTTGGTTGAGGTCTTGCCTACGCTTCCGGCAACGCCGATAATGCGCGGCTTGAATCGCTTGAGCACGAGTCTGGCCTCAAGTCGCAGGATGGCAAATATGATGTGTTTGAAAAATGTCTTCATGTGTTTGTGTCGTTATCGGTCAGGCTCGATCTCATAGTAGTTGATCAGGTACTTCGCCATGTCGAAGAAGGGATTGGTCAGGGTCGCGGACGCATACTGCGCCCCGACAGGCTCGACCGTATACAGCAGCACGATGAACTGCGGATCAAATGACGGGAAGTATCCGAAGAACGAATGCAGGTAGCGGTCGTCATAATACCGCCCGGTCTCCTTGTTGGCAATCTGGGCCGTTCCGGTCTTGGCGGCGATTGAGTAGCGCTCCATGGACATGTCCCCGTTCACGAGCGCGTCGTCAACCACCCTGGTCAGCATGCGCGAGATTTCCTCCGACGTATCCCGCGAGAATATCCTCTCAGGATCGAGCTGGTTCACCTTCTTGGTCACGCCGTAGTCATAGCGGATCTCCTTCACCAGGTGCGGCTGCACGACAAGGCCTCCGTTTCCAAGCGCCGCGAGCGCTCGGATTGTCTGGATCGGCGTGATGGCGATTCCCTGCCCGTACGACGCCGTCGCGTGCTCGATGTCACGCGGAGAGTCGAGATTGGCGACCAGAGGACGCCCTTCTCCTGGAAGGTCGATACCGGTCTCCTCAGCGAAGAACTTCTTCATGAATGACGAGAAGCGCTCGTTACCGACCTCCTGCACGACGAATGCTACTCCGGTGTTGAGGGAGTTGTTCAGCACCGTCTGCATGTCTACCACTCCCCGGGCCTTCTTGTCGTAGTTGTAGAAGGTGCTGCCGTCCAGAGTCATGCTTCCGAGGTCGTTGTACGTCGTTTCCGCAGTTACCGCCTTGGTCTCAAGTCCGATAGCCATTGTGATCGGCTTAATGATTGAGCCCATCTCGTATACGTCCTCGACCGCGTTGTTGTTGTACTGGGATACCGAGTCAACGTTTCCGAAGTCGTTCAGATTGAATGTGGGATGCTGGGCCATTGCCACGATCTCTCCGTTGTTCGGATCCATCACGATGATGCCTGTGTTTCTGGAGGCCCATTCGTTCTGGATCTGCACGATAAGCTCCTCGGCATACGCCTGTACGCTCGGCTCAATCGAGGTTACGATCGTACCGCTGAAGCGTCCTTGTCCGAGAGACTTCTTAAGGCCGGAATACAGCTCGACGAAAATGTTCGAATAGAGGTTGTCGCTGCTCTTCTTGAGCGTGTCGTCATAATAGCGCTCCAGCCCGTACTGACCCTTGAGCGTCTCATCCTTTTCGGCGATGAAGCCGAGCACCTGTGCGGCCATCTCGTTTCCCGGATAGAATCTCCAGCGTCGCTTCTCCAGGATGACCCCCGTAATGCGCTTCTCCAGGATCTCCTTTCCCTTTTCCTCATCAAGCTGCTTTACGAGCTCCTCGTACGGATCATCGCTCTTGGCGACCTTTGCGTCGTAGTCGGCGCGGTCAATCTGCGCATATTGAGAAAGCGTGTCGTACACTCCGTCCGGATCAGAAAGATGGGACGGGTCGATCGCCAGCGTGTATCCGGTCTGGTTTGATGCGGCAAAAAAGTCCTTGCCGTTTCTGTATGTAAAAATAATAAGGCCCCGGTCGAAGTTCTCGTCCAATTTGAGCGAGTTGTACTGTCGATCCGAGACCTCACGGAAGTGTTCCCCCTTTCGTATCTGAACGTCGTACAGGCGGACAATAAGTACCAACGCAATCGCCATGACACCCAGCGATAGCGCGTGTATGAATGTCAGCTGGCTTTTCTTATTCATTCAAGAACGCAGTCTTAGTGGTGTCTGTCTTGATATAGGTCACGTTCTCGGCCTCGACAAACCCACTCATCAGCGCGAACTCACGCGTTACCGATCGCTTGATGGCAACGATCTCGTGCTCGGTCTGGGTAATCTTTGTCTGCATGGAAACGAGCGTATCCTCAAGTCCTACGAGCTTCTTAGAAGTTGAAACGACTGCGTTCATCAGGACCGCATACACCAGGAGCAGGCTGACGAACAGCCCGATCGTGAGCATCATGACTTTTCTGTATGAGATTGTGTATGTGGATGTGTTCATAGTTTTTCAAAAATTCTTAGTTTCGCGCTTCTGGCTCTCGGATTCTCCTCCAGCTCGTGATCGCTCGGGGCGATCGGCCTTCTTGTAATTACCCTTCCCTCTCCTCTTCTTTCCAATTCCTTAAACATCTGCTTCACTATTCGATCCTCAAGGCTGTGGAACGAGATGACTGCGAGCCTTCCCTGGGGTGCCAGATACTTAGGCGCCTTGAGAATGGCCTCGCGGGCCGTCTCCAGCTCGTTGTTTACGGCGATGCGGATCGCCTGGAACGTCTTTGTCGCAGGATTGGTCTTCTTGGACTGCAGTCTTGACGGTATGGCCTGGCGGACGATTTCCTCGAGCTGTGACGTCAGCTCGATCGGTCGCTTCTGCCGATACTCGACGATCCTGCGCGCAATCCTGCGTGCAAACCTCTCTTCACCGTATGCGTAGATGACGTTGGCGAGCGCTTCCTCCGAGAACTCATTGAGAATGATGTTAGCAGTTAGTTCGTTCTCTGTCGGCGCGTCATTAAGCGTCATCAGCAGCGGCTCGTCAAACCTGAAGGAGAAGCCTCTTCGCGCGATATCAAGCTGTTCTGATGAAATTCCCAAATCAATTACAATTGCATTAACGTGTTTGATCCCGTGCTTTTTGAGCACATCCGGAAAGTTCCGGTAGTTTGATTTCTCAAGAATGATAGTTGCGTGGCACCCCTCCAGGTTCTTTGCTGATCGTTCGATCGCCTGCGCCTCCGCGTCCACGCCGATAATGGTCAGGTTCTTCTTCCCTTGCGTGCACACCGCTTGGGCATGTCCCGCACTACCGAGCGTAAGGTCAAGATACGTGGCGTCGTCCGTCAGGTTGAGGTTCGCTATGACTTCGTGTAAAAGTACGGGCTTGTGTCTCATGGTCTTAGATTGCTCCTATCTGGCCGAGTTTCTCCGCGATGGAATCCGCATTCTTGGAAACCTTCTCGTTGAAGTCTTCCCAGGCGGTCTCGTCCCAGATCTCAACCCTGTTGTAAATGCCGGCGAAGACTACCTTGGTCTTGATGTTCGCAAACGAGCACAGGTTCTCAGGGATGAGGATTCGGCCTACAGAGTCGATTGAAACTTCATGGGCGCTTGCCAGCAAAAACCGGTTGAAGTTTCGAGCGTCCGACTGCGTAAAGCTGAGCTCTCCAAGATGTGAGGCAATCTTGTTCCAATCCTTCAGTGGGTACATAGAGAGGCAGTTGTCGAGTCCCTTGGTGATCACGATCTTCTTTCCGAGCGCAGCACGAAACTTGCTCGGAATCGAAATCCGCTTCTTGTCGTCCATCGTGTGCTTGAATTCGCCAATCAGCATGTTTCTCGATTTACCACTTTATCCCACTTGATTAAAATTATACCCCACTTTGATGCATTTCAGTACCCTGTACACCACGCTTCTGTGGATAAAAAGGCCTTATAAAATAAGGCTAAACTTAATGCATGGAAAAAGTGGGATAAAAATAAGAAAAAGCCGCCGTGCATGTGCACGGCGGCCTGACTTTTCCAGTCGCGCTTAAACGGCGACCTTCAGATTTGGCTTCACCGAAGGCCTCCTCGAACGGACCGTCCTCCTTTTCAACTGGACGGCGTTCCACCTTCTCCTTGCCCACCTGAGAAACCGACTGAGTGGATCATCTTCGATCCTCACGCAATCGGGCAATTCATCCATGAATCCCCAGACTATCGTGATGAAAATGAAGTCGGTTCTGCTACTCCAGTACTTGCCGCAGATAAAGTAAACTGCCTCATTTCGCTTTGGCGTACGCGGCTCAAGCAGAGGTTCACCCTCGGCAGTAAACCGCACAAGAAGTTCCATCTTGTAGCGCACGCTCGTTTCGTGACTGCGGATCTCTCCGGTCACGGACCTGCGTTCAGGATGAGCGGCGGGCAGGGCATCGATGTATCCGGTCATAAGTTTCTCGTTGGTCACGAGTTCCTTGTCCGGCACCCGACTTTGGAGCAGTTTCAGAAGGGCCTTTCGGTTGAAACCGCCTGACTGACGTTGTAGTTTCATAGCGGGACGTACTATCCTGCCTATTAAAATACTATAAAAATAAGAAAAAGTCAAAGGAAACGGTGCACAGAGATGCTACTTTCCCTCCTCTTTCGGCTTCATCAGCGGGAACAGCTGAAGCTCACGGATCGGCTTGTCAACGAAGAAGCTGAAGAGTCGCTCTCCGAATCCGAATCCGAACACAGGAGGCATTCCGTGCTCCATCATCTCAACGAACTCATGGTCAGGCATCATGGCCTCATCGTCACCCTCCGAAAGAATCCTGTTCTGGTCGTCGAACCGTGCGGCCTGGTCCACGGGATCGTTCAGCTCAGCATGGGCTCGTCCGATCTCACTTCCGGCGATGATCACCTGGAACATCTCGGTCCTGCGCGGATCCTCCGGATGCTCCTTCGAGAGCGGAGCGACAAGCTTCGGATGGTTGACCAGAAATGCGGGTCCTGAAATCTTCTTCCGGCAGTACTTCCACAGTGAGTCGGTCATTCGCTCCTTGTTCTTGCCGTCATACTGCACTCCCAGGCGCCTCAGAGCGGCCTCCATGTCCTCAAGTGAGGCCTCGAGCACGTCGATATCGGTATGCTTTTTTACCTCCTCGACATAGTCGATCTCGGCCCATTCGCCAGCCAGGTCAAAGCTGTGCCCTCGCGTCGTAAACTGGGTCGTGCCAAAGACGTCCTGCGCCAGGCGTCGATACAGCTCCTGCACCAGCAACTTGCCGTCGTCGAGATTCATGTATGCGGCATAGCACTCCAGGTTGGTGAACTCCTGCAGGTGCTCAGGGCTCGATCCCTCGTTTCGAAACACGCGACCGATCTCGAATGTCTTCGGGAATCCTGCGGCCATCAGCCGCTTCTGCCACAGCTCTCCTACCGAGATGCGCAGGAATACGTCAATATCAAAATCGTTGTGGTGCGTGCCAAACGGACGGGCCTCAGCGCCTCCTGTCGTCAGCTCAAGAGTCGGAGTCTCAACCTCGAGAAATCCCTTCTCCTCAAAAAAGGTACGTGCCACGCGCCAGAACTGCGACTTCTTGCGGAACATATCCTGCAGTTCGGCAGACTGGAGAATGTCCAGGTACCGCTTTCGATACCGCTCGTCATCGTCCTTGAGCCCGTACCACCCGTCAGGAATAGGAAGAAGCGCCTTTGTCAGCATACGCCAACCTCGCACTTCGACGCTCTGGTGGCCGGTCTGCGTTACGAACAGGTTGCCCGAGACCTCGATGAAGTCTCCGAGATCCGACGTATCCTTGAACAGGCCAAACGCGTCCTCGACGAACTCATGACCCAGATATGAGATGTTGTTATCGGCCTTGAAGACCGCCTGGATCTTGCGCGTTCCGTCAAAGACATCTACGAAAGCGATCGCTCCCTGCCCTCGCTTTGACATGATTCGTCCATTGAGAATGACGACCGATCCCTCGGCCATTATTTCCTCAAATTCAGCGAGCACTCCTGAGATCTCATGCGTCCGATGCGAGTCGCTCGGATACGCGTTAATTCCCTTCGATTCCAATAGTTTTCTTTTCTGAAGCCGCACGGACTTCAGCTCTTCATGTGATGCCATGAATGCAGTATATCATTATTTTACGTCCACGATCTTGTACTTCACAGCACCCTTCGGCGACTGGAACTCGAACTCCTGACCCTTCTTCTTTCCGAAGAGTGCGGATCCAAGTGGAGAGTGGTGGCTGATCTTGCCAAGCGTAATGTCAGCCTCCTCAGATCCCACGAGCGTGAAGACCTGCTTTGCTGAGTCACCGTCCTTCTGCACGGTCACCTGTGATCCGACCTCGACAACGTCACCCTTGGTGTGCTGCACGATAACGGCATTCTTGAGGATGGTCTCAAGCTGGATGATTCGGGCCTCTGTCTGGGCCTGCTCCTCTCGAGCCTCATGGTACTCGGCGTTCTCTGAGAGATCCCCAAGTGATCGCGCATGCTCAAGGTGCTCTGCCACCTCCTTTCGGCGGACAGTCTTAAGCTCATGCAGCTCCTGCTCCAGTTCGTTGAATTTCTCTTGTGTTAGGTATTCTTTTTCCATGTATTACCTGGTTTTATTAATCGCCCCATTATACAGATTTTGGGCTAAAAGTAAAGAAAAGCCTTTATTTTAGGTATTCCGGCGTATTGACCACCATCCAGTCAAACAGCTTGCGGGACACGGCGATGCCTCCAATCAGGTTGCCCCTTTTGCCCTTCTCCATCACGATC
>CBKWTF010000030.1:0-7897 GCA_966677695.1 uncultured bacterium
GTCCGACGACGCGCTGACGCATCTGCGTCTTCAGGTTGCCGAGCTTGGCGGACTCGTCCTCGGTGATCCTGCCGAGCGTGATGCCCGTCTTGGACGTGACGAGCGCATCCACGTCGTCAACGGTAACAACGCTTTTGCCCTCGAGCTTGATTGCGGGAACGAGCTCGTACAGGATGTCGACCGCCTTGTCGGACAGCGACGTATCCGCAAAGTACCGGTCCGCGCTTTCCACGATGCGCTTGATGGCCTGGTACGTGAAGAATACGTCCTCTCGGTTCTCGACATACAGCACTTCGTCCTGCAGAAGCGAGATCGCCTGGAACTCGTCGAACTCGTCCAGCTGCACCTTTTCAAAATGGGACATCAGGTCAAGATCGGTCTCAAGCACCTCGTGGAACGATCGCTCGCTCGAGGTCGCGATGAGCTGCAGACTGGTCGACCGAAGCACCTCCCCGAGCAGGTCCTTCACGTCCGTCCCCATTCCGTGCGTATTCTCGACGAAATCCGCAAGGTTCGGAATGACGAGAATCACGTTTCCCGCTGCAGCGGCCTGGACAAGAACCGCCTGCAGCATGCTCTCGAACTCCGCCTTGTCCTCATAGGCCGAGATCAGGCTGTTCACGTCCAGCACGTAGATGCGCTTGTTCTCAACGCTCGGCAGGATCGTGCCGCGCATGATGTCCCGACCCAGCGAGGCCACGGCGTCCATACATATATATGACTCCTTTGCGGTCAGGAGGATGTTTGCCCCCACGGCCTTTGACAGCACCGACTCAAGCTTGGCCACGCTCTTTTGGTAGATGCGCCATTTTTCACCAAGCTGGACGTATGCCGAATCAGCTACGATCGAATGGCCGTGCCTCTCGAGGTCGTACACCTGCCCGAACGACAGGTTCTTGCCGAGCGACGGGATGCGCAGCAGGTTGTCCGTCAGCCACCAGCGCTCCTGCTCGCGCACCTTCTTCTCCATGCGCGCAACCCACTCAAGCGCCTGCTTGTAGTCGGCGGCCATGACTCCCTTCCTTCTCAGAAACTGCGAGAGGTCCGAATCAAAATGCATCAGGGAGAACCCGAACTCGGCGAACGAGATCTCGTTGTCATTGTTCTCGACGATCTCGAGCTCGCGGAGCGTCACCGTGTCGGTCTTCGTCTTGATGAGCTGCGCGATCTCGTCCGGAGCAAAGCCGAGCCTGAACATGACGTATTGCCCGAGCTCGTGCTTGAGAAACTCAGTCGTAAGGTCGGCTTTCGGCTTCGCGTCGTCAAGAATCTTGAGCACGCGGAAGTCCACGGTGTTCTTCCTGAAATAGTACGAGCGGTACATCGCCTCAAGGAGCTGCATCACGATGATTCCCGCACCCAGCAGCGCAAGCGACAGCCTGAACAGATACACGAAGTTCGCAAGAAAGATGTGGGCGATCAGCACCGCCAGAAACAGCGCGAGAAGCGTCTTGCGCGCCGTGCGCCTCGTCTGGTACGAAAGCACGCCGTCAAGCGTGAGTGCCGGTTGTACTTCCTTCTTTGGGTGCTCGATGTCAAAGTAATTCATACTACGGTTTGCTTGTTAGAAACGACAGCGCTCCGCCGATCACAAGCACGATGAGGATGAGCGGCAGCAGGATCCATGCGACAAGAAGCGTGAGGACCAGGACGAACGACAGCGTGATGCTGACAGCCGCAATACACAGGATGAACGACCGCACGACAAGGCCGACGACGCGCATGATGGTGTTCACGATGAGCGCCGAGAAGATGGTCTCGACGTCCACTGGGCTGTTTCCGTAGCTTTCCGTAAGGCGCTGGAACGGAGCAAAGAGCGTCCTGAGCAGCTCCTCTACCGAAAAGAAGTGGAATTCGAACGCAAGAAAGTTAAAAAGGTTGCGCGTCCACTCGACGAGACCGCGTGAGTAATGCCAATACAGGTAGTACGGGATGACCGTAAAAAACTTCATGTACCTAGTATATCAGGGCGTCCGATTTTTATAGAAGACCTTATTCCCAAAGCGGAGGTCGATGTAGTCGATGGTCGCAAGCTGCTCCTTGGCAATGACGTTCTGGTCAAAGAGCGCGATCAGGTTTGAAAATCCGCTCGCAAAGTCGTCAAAACGTGAGACAAGGAGACGGGCGCCCGGCTGGGTGTTGAACTCGATGACGCCGTTCGACCTCACGTAAACGTTGGCCGTGATCAGTCCGTAGCGTGCGGAAGACTTCACAAAGCCCATGACGTTGGAATACAGCTCGGTATCGAGGACGGTATCCCTCAGTTTCTTCTGTTCCCCCTCCAGATACACGACGATCTCCTGGTCGAGCTGCAGGTCGGCAGGAGTGCGCGAGTACAGATAGCCGTCGCCGTTGATGTAGTAGCACTCGGAACGGTCGAACGAGGTGCAGTATATCGCCTCCTTCTCCTGCTCGGTAATGCTGATGTTCAGCGTATGGAACAGGTCCTTGTCGATGCGTACGTCTATGACAGCCGGGTTTTCCTTGATGCGCGACGCCAGCTCGCCCCTGGAGAACAGGAAGACGTTGCTTTTCGGAATGACGAAAAGATAGCTCGATCCCAGGACCTTGTCGGTCTTGTCCTGAATTTCCTGGGTCGAAACGAACCCGTTTCCCTCAATGGTAACTTCGGTAATCTGAATTGCAGACAGGCGCAGCAGGAAGACGACCCCGGTTACGGCGAGGGCGCAGGCAAGCAAAAAGAGATACGCCTTGATCTTCCGCACTGTTTTCTTTTTTTTCTTCAGCGTGTCGGAAACGTATCTCTGATTGGACATACTCTGTATTGTACCCTATGGCTTCGCTTGCCTACTTCGTCTTAGGAGAAATGCGCTCAATGCCTCCCATGTACGGGCGCAGGACCTCCGGAACGACGATGCTTCCGTCAGCCTGCTGGTTGTTCTCGATGATCTGGATCAGAAGTCGAGGAAGAGCGACCGCGGTGTTGTTGAGCGAGTGCACGAGGCGGCGCTTGCCGTCGGTATCGTTGTATCGAATGTTGAGTCGTCGAGTCTGGAAGTCGTGGAAATATGAGGCCGAGTGCGTCTCGCCGTATCGCTTCTCCGAAGGAATCCAGGTCTCGATGTCGTACTTCTTGACCTGACCGAGGCCGAGGTCTCCTCCGCAGTTCACCACGACGTGGTACGGAAGCCCGAGCGCCTGGAGCATCTCCTCCGCGTTCTGCGTCAGCTCCTCATGGTGCCTTACCGACTCGGCATGGCTCGCCTCGCAGAGCACGACCTGCTCGAGTTTGAAGAACTCGTGCACGCGGTACAGACCCTTGGTCTGCTTGCCGTGGCTTCCCGCCTCCCGCCTAAAGCATGGAGAAAATGACGCGAACTTGATCGGCAGCTGCGCCTTCTCAAGAATCTCGTCGCTATAGTATGACATGGTCGCCACCTCGCCGGTTCCTGCCAGGTATTCCTCGTCCTGCGTCTTGTACATGTCGTCCTCGCCCTGCGGCAGGTATCCGGTTCCCATGAGCGTCTCCTTGCGCACCAGCGACGGCACGATCATCGGCGAAAACCCCTTCTGCACGAGATGGTTCATGGCGAAGTTGAACACCGCCTGCTGGAGCAGCGCCCCCTCGTTCTTGAGGATGTATCCTCGGAATCCTGCGATCTTGGTTCCCCGCTCGAAGTCCGCGAGATCAAGCGCGGTCATGAGTTCGATGTGGCTCTTTGGTTCAAAGTCGAACCCGGGAATCTCGCCCCATGTTCGCACCTCGACATTGCCCGTGTCATCCGCACCCTCCGGCACAGACATGTCAGGAATGTTGGGTACCTGCAGCATGAGCGTCCGCCACTCAGCCATCACGGTCTTGAGCTCCTCCTCTTCCTTCTGCAGGGCCTCCTTGAGCGTGGTCATCTCTGCAAGCAGCGCGCTTCGCTCCTCGGGAGTTGCGGTCGGAATCCTCTGCCCCACCTCGTTCTGCTTGGCCCGCTTCTCCTCTACCGTGTTCAGGAGCGCTCGTCGCTTGTCGTCTACAGAAAGAAGCGCCTCTACGTCAAAGGCGATGTGCTTCTTGGCCGCTCCCATCTTGATCAGGTCCTTGTTCTCGCGGATGAATTTGATATCCAGCATATGTTTTCTTTATCACGCCATCATACCAAGTTTTATATGGTGAGTAAATGAGCCATGAAATGAGGACTTTGGACGAACCGTGGGTGCGCAGACTGCTCTCAGAGATACCGCAACCACCAGCTGCGCTCTACATAAGAGGCATACTGCCACCGGTTGGGCACAAGCGCATAACCATAGTGGGTTCGAGGCGGTGCTCGCAGTATGCCAGGCAGGTCGTCGAGGAACTGTGTGCCGCCCTGGCAGGACAGCCAGTGACGATCATCTCGGGACTGGCGATCGGCATCGACTCTCACGCGCACGAGTGCGCTCTCAAGCACGGCCTGCACACGATCGCAGTCCTGGGCAGCGGCATAGACGACGGCTCACTGTACCCGCGCAGGCAGGGACAACTGGCATATCGCATTCTCAAGAGCGGCGGTGCGCTTGTCAGCGAGTACGGATCCGGCACGCATGCCATGAGATGGATGTTTCCCGCCCGCAACCGCATCATGGTCGGTTTGGCAGATCTCGTTATCGTCGCGGAAGCGCGCGAGAAGTCAGGAACGCTCATCAGCGCGCGCATGGCGGCCGACTACAATCGCAACCTGATGGCGGTTCCCAACTCGATCTACTCCCCCTATTCAAAGGGCTCGAACGATCTCATTCGCCAGGGGGCATACGTATACACGCGTCCGCAGGATGTGTTCGAACTGCTCGGCCTTCAATATTCTGAAAGCAGCCCCTTGCGATATGAGCCGACGGAACACGAACGAATCGTACTTGATGCCATTGCGTCTGGCTGCGCGCAGACGCAGCAGATTATAGAGCGCTGCTCTTCGCGGCTGAAAATTTCAGAGATCATTCAGGCGCTATTGAGTCTTGAGATAGAGCGGAGCGTACGTCGGCATGACGGGGCATACCATGTCATTTGACACTGCACCTGGATATGGTATTACCAATATAAACCCCCGGACCGAAACCAACCCCAGTTCCCCATGTCAATCCAACAACAGATCGTGCTGATTCTTGTTCCGAGCACCGGAGACGTTACCCAGATTCGAGAGGACTTGGAGCAAGCGGGATTCCGCATCGTAATTCTCAGAACGCACCAGGAAGTTGCCGCATGCCAGAGCCTCTGCGGAAACAGCGGCGTCCTGAGAGGCCTTGCGGGAGTCATCGTGTGGCCGCGCCTGAACGCGCACGTTTCCCACGAGCCGGCTCCGGCATGGGCACCGCCCAACCTTCCGCAGAACATCAGCGTTCCCATCCTGGACACCTTGGCATACATCGACTTCTTCAGGATACACTTCAGGGGCCTGATCCTCGGCATTCCGGGTGAGTCCCTGATCGAAATGGAACAGGTCATGAAGGCGGCAGGATGCACCATCACCCTGCCGGTCGATCGTCCCGCATCCGAATCCGGAAAGTTCATGCTTGAGTACTTCGAGAAAACGGACAGGATGCTGCAACCCCTGTTCGACAGCCTGGCGCACCAGAACCAGACCGCGTGAAAAGCGAGCATGCCCGCGAACTGGTACCACGGATCCGCACGAGCCTTTAGGCACGTGCGGATTTTTCATTCGGTATGAAAGTTTGCCAAAGATACATATATATAGTATTAATTGAATTCATGTCATACACACTTCTGATTGTAGAGTCTCCCGCGAAAGCAAAAACGATCGAGAAATATCTGAAGGATATCGGAAACTACAAGGTTACTGCTTCGATCGGCCACATCCGGGACCTTCCAAAGTCGAACAAGAAAGCCATCGATATCGAGAAGGGCTTCGTTCCGCATTACGAGGTGTCTCCCGCCAAGGTCGACGTTATCGCGAACATCAAGAAGCTCGTAAAGGGCGCAGACGAAGTGCTGCTTGCGACTGACCCCGACCGCGAGGGAGAGGCGATCGCATGGCACCTCAAGGAAGTGCTCAAGCTCAGGAACCCGAAGCGCGTGGTCTTCAACGAGATCACCAAGGACGCGATCCAGGATGCCGTGCTGCATCCGCGCCATATCGACGACAACCTCAAGCAGGCGCAGGAGGCGCGACGCGTGCTGGACAGGCTCGTGGGATACGACCTGTCAGGAATCATCTGGAAGAAGGTGCGGTACGGGCTTTCGGCAGGACGAGTGCAGTCGCCCGCCCTTCGCATCATCATGGAGCGAGAGCGCCAAATCCGCGCGTTCGTACCCGAGACCTACTGGGTGATCGATGCATTGTTTGACGACGCAAAGAAGCACAAGATTCCTGCCACCTGCGAGGTCGAAATCAAGGACGAGAAGGAGGTGAGGAAGATTCTCGACATGGCCGATAAGGAAGACTGGTCAATCGTCGACGTAAAGAAGACCCAGGCCAAGCGTGCTCCCAAGCCTCCGTTTACCACCTCTACCCTGCAGCAGACCGCATCGACTCGGCTGGGATACTCCCCGTCCAAGACCATGATGCTTGCGCAGAAGCTCTATGAGGCCGGACACATCACCTATATGCGAACTGACAGCTCGAACCTTTCTGCACAGGCCGTCGGAGAGATTGAGAAGTACGTCTCAAAGGAGTTCGGAGCCGAGTACATCCAGAAGCGCGCATACGCCGCGAAGTCAAAGAACGCGCAGGAGGCCCACGAGGCGATCCGTCCTACCAGCATGTCTTCGGCATTCAAGGGAAACACCGACGAGCAGAAGCGCCTCTACGACCTGATCTGGCGCCGGACCATCGCCTCCCAGATGGTGGACGCGCAGATCATGCGAACCAAGATCTCCTTCAACATTACGTCAAAGTCGATTCCGAACTTCGTCTCAAACGGACAGATCATCATCAAGGACGGGTGGCTGCTTGTTGATCCCAAGGCCAAGAACGAGGAGGTCACTCTTCCTGAGGTGGAGATCGGCCAGAGCGTGAAGCTGATCGAGATCAAGGACGAGAAGAAGGAGACCCAGCCGCCCGGACGATACTCGGAGGCAGGACTTGTGAAGGAGCTCGAGAAGCGAGGCATCGGACGTCCTTCGACATACGCCTCCATCATCAAGACCCTGATCGATCGCGAGTACGTATCGAAAGAAGGAAAGGCCCTCGTGCCAAGCGACACGGGAGACGTGGTGTCGTCGTTCCTCGAGGACAACTTCGCGACCTATATCGGTGACACCTTCACCGCGGACATGGAGAACCAGCTCGACGAGATCGCCGACGGATCCAAGGAATACAAGAAGACGCTGAAGGATTTTTATACCGTATTCAAGAAGGAAGTCGACGAGAAGGACAAGCTCGACAAGGCGACGACGCTCGGAAAGAGCGAATTCAAGTGTCCCAAGTGCGGTGCCGACATGGAGATCAAGCTCGGACGAGGCGGAAAGTTCGTATCGTGCTCACGATACCCTGAGTGCGACGGAGCGCTGACCATCGACGGTACGGAGATCAAGAAGGACGAGCCGCTTGGAATCGATCCCGAGACCGGCCTCCCTGTCTACCTGCTGACCGGACGCTTCGGACCGTATGTGCAGGTCGGAGAGAAAACCAAGGAGAACAAGAAGCCGAAGCGAGCCTCTATTCCAAAGACAGTAGCCATCGAGACCGTGGGTCTCAAGGACGCGCTCAAGTTCCTCAGCCTGCCGCGCGTGCTGGGCAACCATCCGGACACCGGTGAGCCGATCACGGCAAATAATGGACGATTCGGACCGTACGTCGTGCACCAGAACGACTTCAGGTCGCTCAAGACTGACGACGTGTACGAGATCGATCTCAAGCGAGCACTCGAGATCTTCGCGGAGGAGAAGAAGGTCGGACGACGAGGACGATTCAAGAAGAAATAAGAAAGGGGGCGGCCCATGGGCCGCCCCTTT
>CBKWTF010000031.1:0-7862 GCA_966677695.1 uncultured bacterium
GGCTAAAAATCTTCAGCAGTCCGGGACGCCTACTCTTCTTGAGCACCTCAAGTCCGTAGTACGCGAGCACCCTGTTTTCACCAACCAGTGGAACCATGTCAGAGATCGTCGCGATCCCAACCATGTCGAGCAGCCACTTCTCCCATCCGAGGGCGACATCAAACTTTCCCTCCTTAAGGACATGGGACACGAACTTGAAGATCACCCCGCTACCGCACAGCATCTTTTCCGGATACGAACAGTCGGACTGCTTAGGATTGATAACGGCATACGCGTTCGGAACCTCGTCGTGCACCTCATGGTGATCGGTGATGATGACATCCATACCGAGCGAATTGGCGTATTCGACTTCCTTGATGTTCGCGCATCCGCAGTCGATCGTGATGACAAGCGAAGCGCCTTTGTCCTTGATGATGTCGAGCGCTCCATTGTTTAACCCGAACCCTTCCCTGTTTCGATGAGGGATATACACAAAGAAGTTGGTGTACCCGATCTTCTCAAAGAAGTCACTTAGGATAACAGCTCCGGGAATGCCGTCAGCATCGTAATCGCTGAAAATACAGACCAGTTCGTTGTTTTGGATCGCTTCGAGTACCCGTGTAACTCCTTTTTTGATACCGACCAGTAATTCCGGTGAATAGGAGTGGAGGTCATATTTTGGGTTCAGAAATGCGTCAGCCTGATCGTTCGTCGTTATTCCGCGATGAAACAACAGGTGCGCCTCAACGTCACCAAACCCCGAGAGCTGGTTTCGTGCATCTTCGTGTAACTGCTCCCTAAGGACAATCTTCGCCATGGAACAATTGTATCATCAGAGACATATTGACTTCGTCTATACATAATTGTCTTTTATGTCCTATACTTTCAAGCTATCCCCGTATCACAAATAGCAAAAACCATACACTGGATGTGATATAACTACATACATGGAACAGACAATTTTTGAGAAGATCATCGATCGGCACATACCGGCCCATATCGTATACGAAGATGATCAAGTGATCGCGATACTGGATATCGCACCCAAAGCCCTTGGACACACGCTGGTCATTCCGAAGGCCGTCTCTCGCACCTTCCTCGAGATGGACCCCTCCGGACTCGGACACTACTTTGACGTAGTTCAGAAGATTGCCCGCGGAATCAAGTCAGGGCTTCCGACCGATGGCTGCAACATCATCATCAATGTCGAACCTGCAGCCAATCAGGAAGTCTTCCATACCCATACCCACGTCATTCCAAGACATAACAAAGACGGCATCAGTCTCGACCCCGGAACTCATGCGGCATACTCAGGACAGGAACATATGGCAGAGTATGCTGAAAAAATTAAAGCACATCTCTCCTAAAATATTTCTAAAGAAAAAATAAAGCCCGAAAAGAATTGTTCGGGCTTTATCCATTTTATTAAAATGCAACTAACACCTCAGCGCTTCTATTCCAGGCAGCGTCCCTTCCGCAATGAACTCCAGCATTGCGCCGCCTGACAGTGAGACAAAATCAAATACATTCTCACGCCCGAGTTTCTTGAGCTCAGCTACAGTGTCACCACCGCCGGCAATCGAGTACGCATCCGAATTTGAAATGGCACGTATCACTCTTGAGGACAGGAAGCTGTTGTCCTGCTCAAACGTTCCGAAGTTTCCGTTCCAGACAATCAGCCTAGCCTGTGATATTTTTGCGGCAAGCGATCGGGCGGTCTTCGGACCTCCGTCTATGATCACATCGGTCGGGAGAACGTTCTTAACAGATTTGTCCTGAGGCAGCAGGAACGACTGCACGCGAACGTCCTCGACCAGCAGCACTTTCTCATTATTAAAAATTGCATGGGCGTAGTCCGCATCCATATCGTTCACCTTTGACTGTCCGACCTCGTATCCGTTGGCCTTCAGGATATCGTTGGCAAGCGCTCCACCCACAAAGATAGTGTCAGCCTTTTCAAGCAACGACTCGATGACCGGAATCTTGGTCTCGAACTTCGCGCCTCCCATCAGCACGATAAACGGATGCTCGGGACTGAATACTCGCGATATGTTTTCATGCTCGGACTTGAACTGGCATCCGCAGTATGCCTTGAGATGCTCGGGTATTCCAACCACGCTCGCATGTGCCCTGTGCGAGACGGAGAACGCGTCGTTTACGTACATGTCCGCGAGTGAGGCAAGAAACTCGACAAATCCGGAGTCGTTCTCCTCCTCTTCTTTCTTGGCTCGCAGGTTCTCAAGCAGCACAACCCCTCCGTCACGCAAGGCGTCGACAGCCGATCGGATCCTGTCCTCGTCCCACGAGTCGACAAAGGCAACGGGGAGCTTTTTCTTCAGGTACAAAAAGACCGGCCTCAGGGTTTCCTGCGGATCCCTTCCGATATGGCTTATCAAGATGATTCGTGCTCCGCTGTTGCGCAGGTACGTGATCGTCTTGAGTGCGGCATCAATGCGAGCCGGCTCCTCAACATTCCCCGACTTTGAGATCGGCACGTTGAAATCCGTTCGGACAATCACTCGTTTTCCAGCCAAGAGTTCCGGCGCGACTTCATGGATGCACTTCATACGATGGAATTGATGATCTTTGAGAACTCACCCGGATTAAGGGAAGCTCGGCCGACAAGCAGACCGTCGACCATTCCCTCCTCGATGATGGATCGCGCGTTATAGCTGTCTACCGAACCTCCGTACATCACAGGAATGGCCGCTCCTATAATTTTGCCGAACTTGCTCATAAGCTCCTTCTTGATGAACAGATTCATGAAGTGAATGTCGTGCGTGTTCATGGCCTGAGCCCCCTTGCCGATTGCCCAGACGGGCTCGTATACGACGTTGAGCTTCTTGACCAGTGTCGGAGAGACGTATCGCAGCGCACTGCGCAGCTGCTCGGCCACAATATTGAGGTAGGTAGCCTGGGCGTCATGCACCCTCTCACCGACGCACAGCATGACATGCAGATCCTCCTTGAGCGCCTTGAAGACCTTCTTGGCAATCACCTCGTCAGTCTCACCCTTGGCGCGCACCTCGCTATGACCGATTATGACAAAGCGAGCTCCCGCATCCTTGACCATGGGAGCAGAGATGTCAGAGGTAAACTGGCCCTCATCGTCGAAATGAGCATCCTGCGCACCCCAGAAAATCTTGGTGCCTCGATACATGCTTTTCAGATCCCGCAGATAGATGGACGGCGGACAGAAGACCACGGTCTTGCCAGCAAAGTTCACCTTCTCCTTCTTGAAGTCATTGAAAATTTTCTTGGCCTCCTTGAGAGAGCGCGGGTTCATCTTCCAGTTTGCGGCAATCAGCTTGAGTTTCTTTGGTGCGGACATGAGGGTATTGTAGCACGGAAAAAGGCGGCGGCCCTTCGGGCCGCCGCCTTTTTCCACCTATTATTCCACCTCTTTCCACGCGTCGATCACCCATGCTCCGGACGGTCCGCTGGTGAAGTTCGGATTGGAGAGTCCGGACTCATAGTTCACCGTCGTCCCTCCGTCCATGATGATCTTGTTTGCGGTAGCCTGCTTGGCCTGCGCACCTCCGGAGAACCGCATCGTTCCATACTGGGCGTTCAGCACCACAGCACCGGTACCTCCCGATACCGAGACGGCGTCATTGCCGCTGCATCCGGTACCCGTCGGGCACGTGCTCGTAGTTACAAGAAGAATGTAGCTTCCTGACGTTCCGGACCCTTGGAACTGTCCTCCTCCTCCGGCATTCACGCGACCGTCAGTTACGATAATCGCACTCGATCCGCCCATTGAGGGACTTACCCTTACTATTCCACCGCCGTTTACCGTAATGTTACCCGTAACATACAAGGTTCCGGTCACGTTCAGTATCGCACCACCGCCAACCGACAGGTTTCCGTTTATCTTCATCGGCCCCATCGACCTGACATCCGAGCTTCCCAGAGAGACGGTTGATGTTGCCCCGCCCTCAGTCGCGATATCCTTCCATTCCAAGATATTACCCTCCGAGATAGGCCACGGCTGCTGTACGGGATCGGGTCGAGACGTATCGCATGACTTGTTGTTACCCGAACCGCCCTGGCAATACGCAGCTCCGGAAACGGTAGAGTTGGTGATGTCATGCGCCCATGCGTCTCCTCCTACGCTGATTCCCTGGATGATACCGGTACTTCCTCCAACGTATACGTCAAAATAAATATCGTACGTGGAAGGCGACGCGTTGGTCCACGAGGAGCCGTTTGCAGAAATCTTCGCTACGCCCCCCGAATACGTATTGTCATTTGCCCCGAACGAATACGTCGGTCCCCAGAAGTTGGTGCTGTTGTCGAGCACGATCCAGTAGGTTGTTCCCGGAACGAGAGACACCGTAGACGTAAGCGGTACGGTCAGATAGTTGAACGAAGAGGTCACGGTTGAGTTGCTGATCGTTCCCTGCGCCAAGGTCGTATTGCCCGGATTTCCCGAGCTGTTGTTCTTGATGCGCAGCGTGACGTTCGACCACGGGTTACCGGTCTTTTTCACCAAAATTCGAACGCTTGAGATAGGTGTCGTCGTACTGACCGTAAAGCTCTGGGCGATGTCCTGGGGCACGGAAACCGAGTTTCCTCCGAGACTCAGCGAGTGCGCCGGGTCGATCGTTCCGCCGTTGTTTGACGTCACGACGACAGGATCGCTGATGTTTGCAGAAATAGCCGTTCCCGTAATCCACGGCCCTCCGGTTCCGATGATGTCACCGTTAGCATACACGTTACCGTTGATGCCCGCTCCACCGCTCATCTCAAACCCTCCCTGACCTGTCTGGAGACCGTAATTAAAGCTCACTCCGGCACCCTGGAGCAGTTTGATCTCATAGTTTCGCTCATAGGTCTCAACGTCGGACTGGATCGTCACCGTCTTTCCGTCAGACGTATCAGACACCACGATGTTCGCGCTGCCCTGAGCCAAGGAAACGGTCTCAGAGGCGTCCAGACCCATGCTTGCGTTCAGCTTGTATACCGCCTCGTTCGAAGCGGAGTTCGCCACCATGAACGCCTTCTTTGACTTCGTAAACGAGCTGGTTACCTGAAAGCCCGATATGACCGGATATACCACCGCAAAGATGATCGCGGTCGAGAGCGCAAAGAACAGCAGCGTGTTGAGTATGACGACCTGGCCAGCCTGGGTATTGGTTGTGATGTCTTTCTTATTCATATGATTCTCTTAGAATTGCAAACCCCGTGTAGGATTTGGAGTCGACCTCGTCACGGCTGTCATACTCGATTTCCATCGTGATGCGGACGGCCTGTGAAATATCCGTGGTCACGAGCGTAAAGTTGAAGTTCGTCACTCGCAGGTCACGAGGAGAAAGGTTGGTTGCAGCACCGCCGTTCTCGCTGTACTTAATGATTCCATCCTCAACATAGAATCGCTTCTCAATGCTTGTACCCTCTTCCATGACGTCCAGTTCCAGTACGCCGCTTGGCGTATTGAACAGGCTTTCAGTCGTATCGATTGCGTCTCCGGCCCTGATTTCCTTGGTCAGTCGGTCCATGACGAGAAGCGCAGTCCTGTCAGCGCGAGGAACCGCGACGATTTCCTGGTATATTTTGTAAAACTGAACGGTCAGTACGGACAGGACCGCGCTCAGCACGAGAAGTCCTGCCACGTATATCATGAGCTCGACCAGAGAAAATCCCTTTTGGCTGTTTGTCCTCTTAATTGTCATAGGTATTGTGAATTAAAAGCTCAGACGATATGGTCGAGGTCTCCTCCTTGTACGGCCACGAGATCGTAATGGTAGCCCTGCGGGTTCCCCCGTCCACCGAACCTCCCGAACTCACGATCTTGTCCGAGGAATCACGCTCGACGGTGCTGAACATCACCGTTCTGGTCATGTCGTACGGCAGCGTAATCGTACTTGTTCCCAGCTCATATCCTGTTCCGTTCCAGAATACCGTATAGACCGTATCATTCTCCGCCCCTCCGATATGCTCAGAGAAGCTGTCGTCACGCAGGTACTGCAGGGCTTCTGCCGTCTCGTCCAGCAGCAGGACCGCCTGTGCCTGCCTGGTATTTTGATATACGAGCTTCAGGTATACCTGAACCGCACCCACCAGCCCGACGACGGACACTCCTATCACGGCTGCCGCGATGACGATTTCAACTATGGAGATTCCTCTTGCTGGTGTGTGTCGCATAGTTTTATTCAAGTATAGAGATAGTTCCGCCTTGCTCAATCTTGATGTTCTTGAGCGGAACCTTGTTAAGCACGTGGGAAACCGTTACGGTCGCGGTCTCGTTCGCCTCTCCGTCTATCCTGTTGAAGTAGATGACCTTGCCGCCGTTGCTGATCGTAGTTGAAATCCGAAAGTCGGGATCAATCTCAATGCTCTGGTTTGAGGCCGAACTCGGGCTGTACGCCGTTCCCTTATACATGGTGTACGTTGTCGTTGCGAACTTTATTCCGTAGGCCGAACCGTCCTTGCCCGCCTGGGTGTCGGTCCTTTGCTTTTCGAGATGGGAGACGATTCCCTGCACGACGCCGTCCTGCTCCTTCTTGAGCTGCGAGGTATGGAACGAGTTCGTCGCGATCGCAGTCAGAATGCCGGCTACGGCTACGGCGATAACGAGTTCGATCATGTTGTATCCGCGTTGCATTACTGCAATTGTATCACCACAACGCGTTCCGCATGCCGCACATATCAACAAAAGGAAAACGAGCCTCGCAATACGCGGGGCTCGTCATGACTCATGAGCGGAGTTCACGAGAGATCTTCAGCCAGGCCCCATACGAGCATCGAAGCGAGCACGACAGCGGCAACTGCGTCAAACAGGAGCAGCCACTGCGCAAAGGTCCGAGGCAAACGCGGGACGATGAGCTGGTACAGAACGCAAAAGGCGGCGTACATGGTATCTGGTTTCCATATAAGATACTACTCTCCTTTTGGCGAAGGGCAAGCGTTAGAGAATTTCCAGTATTCGCTCGACATCCTTCATCAGCTCATCCAGCTGCGTCCTGTTATATACCGCAACTGCCGGGTGATACAGGGGCACAACGATGACATCTCCGAATCCTGCCTTTCCCTTAAAAATCTTTCCGTGAATAGTCGATATCGACGCAACCTCCTTCTCCAGACCGAAGTTTCTCATAATGAAATCCATTGAGAACCGACCGAGCGTAGCGATGACCTTCGGCTGAATGATGTCGATCTGACGCATCAAAAAGGGCGCATACAGAGCGATCTCGTCAGGGTGCGGATCGCGGTTGTTGGTCGGCCTGTCCTTTACGATGTTCGTAATATAAACATCCTCGCGCCTGATACCGACATGGGCCAAAAGCTGGTCCAGCACGCGACCGGACGCGCCGCAGAACGGTCGGCCGGTCATAGCCTCGTTCTTGCCCGGCGCCTCTCCGACGAAGACGATCTGCGCGTCATGGCTACCTTCTCCGATCACCGGGAAATACTTGTTTTCGACACGCTCGGCATACAGAGGAGACTCCTTCAGGTCAAAGATCTCATCCCGAATTATCCTCATCTGGTCACGCTTGGTAGACATGAATGTATCAGTATCAAGTTAGGAATTAGCGCTTCGAACCTTCTCCCTTTCACGCTTCATGCGGGTAACCCTTGAACTGACGAAGCGTTCCGCAACCTTGCCTTTTACGCCCCTATCCTCCGCCCAGGTCAGAACTATCGTTACCGCAACAGAAATGGTCGTGGCCGGCAAGAATGCCCCGATCCACGGCAGAGCCTCAACCAAATACCCCGTAACCATGGCAATGATTTTCTTTCGAGCCGCCCTTCCTCTCCAAAACGGGGCACCGACCGCAAAGAAGATGAGCGGAAATAGAAACCAGGTGATAATGTCAACGACATATCCCAAGACAACGAACACACCCCACCCCATCGTCCCGGCGGCATCGATTCCAAAT
>CBKWTF010000032.1:0-7842 GCA_966677695.1 uncultured bacterium
GGGAACTGGAAAAAAGGTGGCGCCCCTGAGGGCCCCCCGCTTTTATTGTGTATTTTATGAAACTTATCGAATCACTACCGGAATCTCCATCTTTTTCACCTTTCGCTCCCCCTCCTCGTCTCCCTGGATGTTGTCAGAACTGATGATGATCGTCGCCCTTCCTCCATAGTTGAACGTGGAAGCATTGACCTTCACCTCAAATGGCACGCGCTGCGTAGTCATCCAGTCAGACAGTGCCTGTACCGGTCCGAAGGCAATCTGCTCATACTGCTCACTCAGAATCTCATACTGAGCAATTGCCTCAAAATACCAGTTACCCGGAATAGACCCCCTGATTGCAAATTCACCTGAGACGTTCGAGTTTGCCGCAGGAGACTTAAGCTCTACGTCATCGTAATCCGCATTCTGCAGCCTCATAATCTCCTTGATGCCGCGGTCCTTCACCTCTACAACCAGTTGTGTAGGAATGGTCGGCTCTGCCGCATATCCCTCGCTCTCAAGCCGAGTCCTGTAGTTGACCTTCGCCACCTGCCCGTCAACGTCAATTGAGCTGATGCCGATCCGGTCTCCGACAAACACCGATCCGATGTGCTCCTGGTTCCTGGCGTCAAAGAGCGCAACATTGAGGAACTGTCCCGTTCCGCCATAGGTCACAAACAGCGGCACGAGCACATAGTCGTCACCCATGCGAACCGCCTGGCTTGAGTCGATCGAAAGAAAGCCCCTCATGATCGGGTCGTTCGGATCCTCGAATGCGCCCGAATATTTGGAAGTTGAACCCTCCTGCTTCAGCCTGATCCTAAGCGACGTTTCTGGAACAGTTACGTCATGCTGGGCAAAGTCGATGTTTGGTTCAGTGTCACCCGGACCAGTGCCGAACGGAACGCAAGTCCGTGTCATAAAATCAAGCCTGAAGCCGGCTTCGCACGTCGGCATGTTATGCGGCTCTCTGATAAAGTAATAATACACCGCTCCCGCGGCTCCAATAAGACCAAGAATGGCCAAAACAATGCTTACGCGCTTCATGCCGTACAGTATACCACTCCTTGGAGCTAGTAGATGCGAGTTCGTATCAGACGATAGAGCACCACCGGTATCCCAAGCTTCTGCGAAAGCGTTTCGGCAAGCGCTCGTATATATGTTCCGGAAGACACCTCAAGCACGCACGATACGAGCTGCACCGTCTTGCCGACCGGCACGCTTTTCCACGACTTCTCAATCTCATCCTGTCGAAAATCTCCGTTCACCAGCGAGATATCCTTCACGATATCCGAGATAATGCCCTCGTCCGACTCGTAGCTCACATCGGCTCCTGATACAACATCAATCTGCACATCCCTTACCGGTCGCTCGACCGAATAGTTTCCAGCCCTGGCATGCTCAAACAACGGAACGCCGTCAACGGTCTTCGACGAATACCACGGATAGGTCTGCCTGGTAATCTCACCGAGTTCCTGCACGGCCTGTTCAATCTGCGAATCATCCACCGCATGGACATCATGCCTGGTCACCATTCCAAGCACGTCACCGGTATCTGTCTCAAAGCCAAGTAGAAAATGAGCCACATACTGCTTGCTCTTTCCCAAAAATTCCTCGCGCCTGCGGTTCTCATCTTCCCCTACCAGAATCGATAAAATACCTTCCGCCATCGGATCAAGGCGTCCAGCATACGAAAGCGTCTCTCCTGCAAGTTCCGGTGATTCAGTCCTCAGCCTCTCGATCGCCTCAAGCGGCGTCTCTCCTCGCCTCTTATATACTTCCAGCATGTTTGAGCAGATGTGAGAACTTGGCCTTTAACTTTTCGACCTTTGGAAATATTACGATCTGGCAATATGGCTTTTCTGAATTTTCCTTAAAGTAATTCTGGTGGTATTCCTCAGCGGTATAAAAAGGTGCCTCCGGCCGAATCTCCGTCACGACCGGGTCAGCAAAGACCTTCTCGGTCTCGAGTTCACGCAGTACGGACTCAATTTCCCGCTTCTGCTCCTTGCTTGTATAGAAGACGGCCGAACGGTACTGGGTTCCGACGTCATTTCCCTGCCTGTCGAGCGTCGTCGGATTATGGGTATAGAAAAATACGTAGAGCAGTTCTCGGTACGAAATCTGTGCAGGATCGAATATGATTTCGATCGCCTCGGCATGTCCGGTTCGGCCGGACGACACCTGCTCATAGGTCGGGTTCTCTACCGAACCGCCGACATAGCCGGACCTGACCGAACTTACGCCCTTCAGGTCCTGAAAGACCGCCTCGGTGCACCAAAAGCATCCGCCTGCAAATATAGCTCTCTCACTCGTCGTGTCCATGCACTCAGCCTACTTCATTTTGGGCAATATGACAAAGAATTCAGATCCCTTGCCTCGTCCTTCCGAAAGCGCCCCGATCTTTCCCCCATGTTGGTCAACGATCTTCTTGGCGATGAAGAGCCCATATCCCGTACTGTCGATATTGACGTCGAGCGACTCGTCGCCCTTTCCTCCCTCAGTAAAGAGCTTGTCCTTGTCCTCCTCAGTCAGCCCGAATCCCGTATCGACGACAGCGAACCTGACCCTGTCACCCTCGTCCTTGAGCACAATGTGTACCGTGCCCGTTTTCGTATAGATAACCGCGTTATCCATCAGGTTCTTGAACACCTCGCTCATGCGCAGGGAGTCCACCGTCGCCTCGACATTCGGATCAATCTCAAACGTAAAGTCGAGTCCTTTCTTAAGTGCGATCTCCTTCGCCTTTTCCGCAATTTCGGCAACCAATTTCGAGAGGTTTATCTTCTCGTGCTTGAACTCGACTCGTCCCGTCTTCAGATCAGACGCCCTGAGGATGGACTGCACCGTCTCTACCCCCTTGGTCTCGGAGTTGAAGCCGTACTTGATGATCTCCTTCATGCGATCGTCGGTAACGGGACCGTAATCTCCGGCAATCAGTCCGTCGAAGATGTTTCGCGTCTTGGTCATGTATCCCTTCACCTGGTGCGTAATGAAGTGCAGAAGCGACTGCTGGTTGCGGTTTGACTGTTCCAGCATCTCTTTTTGGACATCTAGTTTTCTTACGGACCGCAGCACGAGTAGTCCGATGATTGCAGCCATTACGAGCGTCAGTCCAGTAAGTACAAGTGAGGATACGGGAGCATCGAGCTGGTAGAAGAACTGTGAACCGGTAAGGACAATCATTGTCCATACGAGTGCCTGGGCTCCGAGGAACTTCATGTTGAACCCCTGGAATCGCACGATTAGAAAAATAATAATGGTCATGAAAATAAGAGTTCCGAACAGGCCGTAAATTTCAAGACCGTATCCGGTCGACACCCCGGTCTCAACCAGATATCCGCTCAGGAAGATGGCGACAAAGAATGACGCCAGGAACAAAACGCTGCCCGAAAACAGCAGTACCACTTGTTTTCGCATGCTCTTGTGCTCGACAAACGACTTGATGAACAGAATGAGAATTCCGACAAAAGCGATCGCCTCGACGAGATACTTGTAATACAGCGTAAGGTCATTCTCGATTGCGTAGCAATAATCAAGGTCAAACGCCAAAAGATTGAGGTTAAGAGGCATGGTCGCAATGAGCGGAAGCAGCAGCAGCGCTCCGCCTATCTTGTATTTCAACTCAGCATCCTTCTTGTTCGTATAGGCATAGAGAAAATAAAACGTTAGGAAAAAGAACAGCGCTTCGACAAGGCCAATTATCGACCACGCGAACATGATGACCCTCGTATCGCTGCTGAGCCACGTAAACAAATCAAGAATAGACCAGAGTACGAAAACCGAAGAAAGTGCGAAAAACACTCTCGACGAGGCCTTCTCTCGCCCTTTCCAGAGGATGAAGATTCCAAGAAGAGCAGCGATCAACGCTACGGGAATATGCGAATAGTACAGCAGGTTCAGATTGCCGTCCAAAAATTCCAAGACCGCCGGCATGCACGTTTGAAGGTTTGTAACTATATCGTGAGACATTCAGTTGCGTTTTTATTAGGGTTTAACTTTTTATACTCTTGCTCCAGGTGTGTCGGGTACCACATCCAGAAGTCCATGTCCTCGTTCTTGAAAGGCAACAGCGGGACGATAAGCGGCTTGAGACCGAAATGGTCACGGACCTCCTTGTACACCTCGACCATGATGTCTTCGACAAACTTCTTCTCCTTCTGGTCCTCCTTTACAATCATGTTTTCGAACAGTATTCCCTTCACGACGCAGAAAGCGAAAACTCGTTTGTAAATTTCCTTGATATTATATCCCTTTTTCTTGAGAGCGGAAATGTCGAAACTCTCCATAAGCCTTCCGTATTCCTTCTCATACATTCCGTGATGCAGATCGAGAAAGTTGTTTCCGTTCAGCGTCTCGATCTCGTCGAACTGTCTGTTCTCGTTGTGATGGAAGTCAATCGTTCGCTCCTTGCGATGGATGATCTGCTTGTTGGGATTCTCATGTGCGAAGACAATCTTGCCCAGATACACCTTGTCCTTGTTGTTCGAGCAGAACTTGTCGGCTGGAAACTCAAAGCAGAGCGGCTCAAAGCCCGTGAGCTTGGCCACGTCGTTAAAGTATCTCGTCTCAAAGTTGGGCGTAAGGACGACTCGAAAATACACGCACCGGGGCGACGTGTCATCCGGCAGCTGGATGTCTGCGCCGATATACTCGTGAACCTTCTTTATAAGCTCAGCGTCAGTCGATCTCCTTTTTATCTCAGCCATCGCCTCTGACAAGGGTGTAAATACGTCCTCGATATTCATAGTGTCTAAATTATATATGTAATCTTATTATGTAAAAGCGGGACGCAACAGGCGTCCCGCTCATTAACCTGAGGAAATCTCAGGGAACCAGTTCCCACAAATTCTTAAAAGCCGGCAGGGTGATCCACTGCGTGAAGGCTGTCCATGCGAGACAGCTAACGACCGTGCATACGACGAAGAAGACATAGTCTTCCCTCCGCATCACATGGTGAGCTCCCCGGTTCCTGCTGTGTAGATGGAACGCAGTAGCCACGAACGAGTCAATGAAGACGGTAAGTACCAGAATCGGTACCCATCTGCCCTCAATGATTTTCTTGGCGACCATAAGGCCCAGGTACGGAAAGGCATAGACAGCCTTGCGCGACCTCGAACTGCCGTGATAGACGCCCTGCATCTCGTCGGCCTTTCGGACGACGTCATCGACAACCGTAATGCCCAGCCAGTCGGTATTCGAGGTCTTTTGATAGAGCCTCAAAACCAGGAAGTTGAGCACGGTCGCCATGAGGATCAAACCAACGACACCGTATGCGCCGAACATTCCCTGGACGACCGGCCAGATGCCGAAGTCGACCAGGTTGTTGAACGCGGACAGCGCCGCCAGTCCTCCTGCAACTTGGAAGAAACGCTTTAAAGAATTCGTGAAAGCATAGACGATTCCTGATACGACGATAATGCCGAACACGATCTTAACAATGTCTACTATACTCATGCTTTCAAGGGTTATCTTTTACTATTATACCATATATTTATAAAAATGCAAGCACATTTCTATTCCGTCGTTCCCAGCTGATCCTCTGCGGCAACAGGGTCCGCGCAGTCCTCCTCACAGAACTCGTAATAGCAATCTTCCTCTGAGTCCTCCGGTCCGCACGACAGCGGCTCCTCGCATGAGTCTTCCTCCCCTTCTACAGAGGTACAGACAGGAATCGTCGAGGCCTTCTTAAGCACTATCTTATATATGTAGTCTTCCGTGATGCTTGAGCAATCAGGATCATCACTTTCGGCACACTGGTCCTCCACAGACTCGATAAAGCATGATTCGGTGGAGGGATCGCATGCAATCTGCTGAAATACGAAGTAATCCTCCGTTGCGATGGTTTTGGCATACGTTACGAGGACAGCAACCAGAATGGCACATCCGAAAAGTATCCAGAAAAGCTTGTTTTTCGCACGGGATGTCATTAGGTACATGATAGCACCATACTCACCGTGTCCAAACTGAAATGCGGCCTTCTATCCACACCATCCAAAAACCCTTGTGATATAGTATCCAAATGGATATCTTCAATTTTCAGACCCTGGCCTCCGTCCAGGACATTCCGACCATCGTGTCCACTATCAGCCCCCGAGAAATCGCCGACATCATCCTGGTATCTCTCGCCATCTACATAGTCCTCTTGTTCGTAAAGCAGACCAAGTCATACTTCGTTCTGAGCGTGTCCCTTTTCCTCATTGCCCTCAACTTCTTCTCGCAGAACCTCAACCTCACGCTCACGCGATCGATCCTGCAGCCGCTTTCGACCCTGACCTTCATCATCATCGCCATCGTATTCCAGCGGGAGATCAGGCGGTTCTTCAGGTGGATCACGACCGGACAGCAGAACCTGTTCTCTCGGACCCACACGATCAGCCGGGCCGTATCTGCCGAAATCGCAGAGGCCGCGCTGTACATGGCGGAAAAGCGCATCGGGGGAATCTTTGTCTTCCCTGGCAAGCAGGAAATCGACGACATGATCGAGGGCGGCCAGCAGCTCAACGGAAACATCACCAAGGAGCTCCTGCTTTCGATTTTTGACACCAGTTCACCTGGGCATGACGGCGCAGCCATCATCGAGAACGACAGCATCAAGATGTTCGGCGTGCATCTGCCGCTTGCACGGCGATACAACTTCCGCAAGGCAGGAACGCGCCACCGAGCCGCGACCGGAATCACGGAGGACACAGACGCCATCGCTCTTGTCGTATCCGAGGAGCGCGGCGTTATCAGCGTAGCCAAGAACGGAACGCTTGAGCGCATCAAGGACGAGGACGCCCTGCGCGCCCTGCTTGCAAAGCTGACCGGCGAAAGCGACAACGCGCCCAAGGGATTCTGGAGCTACTTCATCCTCGGCAACGCCAAGACCAAGCTGGTCGCGCTCGCGGTCGCCTTCACGATGTGGACCGTACTCGTGATGCAAACCGGAGTGGTCAAAAAGGAATTCTCCATTCCCCTTTCGTTCCAGCTTCTGCCAGCCCAGTACGAGGTTGACTCTGAGGCCGCCAAGACCGAGATCAGCGTCGTGCTCCAGGGTCGAAGTCGAGACATCACCGCCTTTGATCCGACCAAGCTTGAGGTCAAGATCGACGCCAAGGGATTCGCGACCGGCACACGCTCAGTCAAGATTACCGAAAGCATGATTACGGTTCCTTCATACTTGTCAGTGGTAGAGATCGACCCCGAGAACGTGACCTTCACGGTCCAGGAGAAGTCTCCGGACGAGACCAAGCAAGAGGAAAAAATTATATAAAGAAGAGGCCCCGGACGATACAATCGTCCGGGGCCTTTCAGCTCAGTCATCGCCAAGATTCATGGCAATGAGACCAGCGAGCGTAACTGGCTTGTCACGGTGCGCATATCCGAGCCTCAATCCAGGATGAAGCGTCTTCAGAAAATCACTCAGATTCTGGACGTTCTTTTTACCCAAATTTCGAGGCGCTATCCATTCATCGA
The DNA here is from genome assembly GCA_966677695.1 of uncultured bacterium. GTDB lineage: Bacteria > Patescibacteriota > Minisyncoccia > Phycocordibacterales > JAACPR01 > JAULZV01. The sequence goes on from CBKWTF010000032.1 coordinate 7,438, forward strand.
CAGGAATCTCTACGGCCATGCCGACCGTGAGCGTTTCAATCGTGACGGTACTTCCAACTCGTCCTGAAATTCGATCCAGGACAACATTCCGAAGCGCGTGGCTCACTCGTGTCCGAAGTGTCCTCCATACCGTACTGCTTCCACCGGCCTGAATCTTTTGATCAACATACGATCCCAGCGCGTCCATAAACACAAGATCGAGAAGCTCGGGAGGAACGGGACCGTGGTCGGGCTCGATTGGTACGAATGTCACCCGTGTCTCAACCCTGGTGTCCTCAGGCAGGATACCGGCTTCTTTGCAGTATCCCAAAACAAGATTATTGATAGCGGAAACATGCTCTTCTTTCATGGTGCGTTATTTCAGAAAATATTACAGTCAATGTTATTTTTGTCAATTGAAAAGGA
>CBKWTF010000033.1:0-7794 GCA_966677695.1 uncultured bacterium
TCGGAGACTACTTCGTGTCTACGGGAAAGATCAACGAGGACGACCTTCGACGCGTACAGGCATACATCCTCGGAATTCCGTACATCGACATCGGATCGGAAAAGATCCCGTATGAGGTGCTTACTATCGTGCCCGAGCCGATCGCCCGAAACCACAACATCATCGCGTTCCGAAAGACCGGAAACGACCTTGAGGTCGCGATGATCGACACCGACGACCTCGCCGCCATCGACTTCATCAAGAAGAAGACGGGGCTCAAGATCCTGCCGCGACTGACCTCGACCGCCGCCATGAAGCAGGCGCTGCTCAATTACCAGAAGAGCCTAAAGGCCGATCTTGGTGACATCATAAAGACCCAGATGGGCGACCTGAAGGTGCTTGAGGAGTCGGACAAGATGGAGTCGGAGGCGGATCTCAAGAAGATCGCCGAGGACGTGCCGGTAGTGAAGATCGTGGACACGCTCCTGAAGCACGCCATCCTGCAGAACGCGTCGGACATCCATATCGAGCCGCTCGAGAACCAGGTGATCGTCCGGTACCGAATCGACGGCATCCTGCATGACGCCATGACTCTTCCCAAGAAGTCTGCGCTCTCAATTACGGCCCGAATCAAGGTGCTGGCCAGCCTCAAGCTGGACGAGAAGCGCCTGCCGCAGGACGGGCGGTTCAAGATCGAGCTCGACGGGGAGAAGGTGTCGTTCCGAGTCTCGATCCTTCCTATTTATTACGGAGAAAAGACCGTCATGCGAGTTCTGCGAGAGGGTGGCGGCCATTTCAGCCTTGAGTCTCTTGGCTTTCACGGGACCGGCCTTGAGGTGCTGCACTACGGTCTTAACCAGAAGACGGGAATGATCCTCACCACGGGACCGACAGGGTCCGGAAAGTCGACCACGCTGTACACCCTTTTGGACATCCTCAACACGCCTGATGTGAACATCTCAACCATCGAGGATCCGGTCGAGTACCAGATGAAGCGCGTAAACCAGACCCAGGTAAAGCCCGAGATCGGCTTCACGTTCGCGGACGGTCTGCGAACGCTCGTTCGACAGGACCCGGACATCATCATGGTGGGAGAGATCCGAGACAAGGAGACGGCGTCGCTTGCGATCAATGCCGCGCTTACGGGACACCTCGTGCTCTCGACGCTGCACACCAACTCTGCGGCGGGAACCATCCCGCGACTTCTCGACATGGGTGCCGAGCCGTTTCTTCTCGTATCGACGCTCAAAGTGATCATCGCGCAGCGACTCGTGCGAAAACTTACCGCAAAGAAGGAAAAGTACTTCCTGACAGACAGTGCGATCAAGTCGCTCGGCAAGAGCGTCAACCTCGACAAGGTGCTTGCGGTACTGCAGGAGGAGAAGATCGTAGACAAGAAAGCGACCTGGGACCAGATTCCGTTCTACAAGCCGAAGCAGACCGCCGACTCAGACGGATATGCGGGACGAATCGGTATCTACGAGATTCTCAAGGTGACCGACACGATCCGAAACATGATCATCGAGGGAAAGACGACCGAGGACATCGACAAGCAGGCGAAGACCGAGAACATGCTCTCCATGATGGAGGACGGAATCTACAAGTGCGTAACGGGAGTGACCACGATCGAGGAAGTGCTTCGCGTGGTTTCGGAGTAAGTTTCAGGATACAATCTATACATCATGCTGTTTGAATACAAAGCACTGCAAAAGGACGGGAGCATCACGCAGGGAACCCGTGACGCGGAGACGAGTCCTGCTCTCGCCAAGATTCTGAAGGACGAGGGTTTTGTTCTCATTTCCGCATACCCAAAGAAGAAGACGCAGCTTGCCTTCAGCCTCAGCCTGCGGCCGTTCAAGATGACCGAGAAGATCGCGTTCGCCCGAAACCTCGGCTCGATGCTTGAGGCGGGGCTTGCGCTGTCTCGCGCGCTCGAGGTGATCGGACGACAGAGCAAGAACGTCAAGACCAGGAAGGTCGTAGAGGACATCAACGAGAAGATCAAGGCCGGAGCGTCTCTCTCGAGCGCGCTCGAGGCATATCCCAAGATCTTCAACTCATTGTTCGTCTCCATGGTCCGCGCGGGTGAGGAGTCCGGAAATCTTGCGCAGTCGTTCGAGAACGTCGCGGCTCAACTCGAGAAAAACTATCTCCTGATGAAGAAGGTGAAGGGTGCCATGGTCTATCCTGGTGTTATTTTGAGCGCCATGGGACTTGTCGGGTTCTTCATGATGACCTATATCGTGCCGACCCTGTCAGGTACGTTCAAGGAACTCGACGTCGAATTGCCAGCCAGCACCACGTTCATCATCGCCATGAGCGACTTCCTGCAGAACCAGACCGTCCTGTTCCTTCTTACTATTGTCGGCGTCATCACTGCGGCAGTTCTCTTTTTTAAGAGCAAGGCAGGAAAAAGGCTGCTGGACGTTGCGGTCGTACAGGCTCCGCTGTTCGGACAGCTCTCCAAGGAGATCAACTCGGCGCGAACCGCCCGAACCCTCTCGTCGCTCCTGAAGGCGGGAGTACCGTACCTGCAAGCCGTCCAGATTACCAAGGGCGTGGTATCGAACCATATTTTCAAGGATATTTTGGAAAAAGCCGAGAAGAAAGTGGAGACCGGAGACAAGATATCGCAGGTATTTAGCGATAACGAGAAATACTACCCGCCGTTCGTGGGTGAAATGGTCGCCGTGGGAGAGGAAACGGGAGAGCTGAGCGAGATGCTCCTGAAGGTGGCCGAGTTCTATGAGAACGAAGTGGAGCAGAAGACCAAGAACATGTCCACGATCGTTGAGCCGATTCTGATGATCGTCGTCGGAGCGGGCGTGGGATTCTTCGCGATCTCTATGATTTCACCAATGTACTCACTTGTTGAGAATATCTAGAACTATTTTCTGATATACTTTGAGCAATGAAACACGGTTTGAGAATCTCAACTCTTTTTGTAGTTCTTGCAGCGGCGCTGTATGCGCAGCAGACATTTTCACAGGCGGTATTCGACCTGCCGGCTTTTGATCCGAGCACGCTATTTGATGACAACACCGGCCTCCCAAGCGGAATCGAGGAGCAGATCAGCGTCTCGCAGGTACCGTCAATCCCGAAACCCGGAGAGACGGTCTCTGTTCGGGTCAGCGGATACTCGACCGACCTCAACGCAGCCAGAATTACCTGGACCCTGGACGGAAGGGAGGTCCTCTCAGGAACAGGGGCTACGTCCTTTCAGTTCCTCGCACCGGGAAGCGGGCAGTCTTCGACGCTCGTGATCACAATCTCAAAATCGACCGGAGGAACCATTACGCGCACCCTGAGCATCAACCCAGCCGACGTGGACCTTCTCTACGAGGCCCAGACATACGCGCATCCGTTCTACGAGGGAAAGCGCATGTTTACGAGCGAGTCAGAAATCGAGTTCATTGCAGTCCCGCATTTTGTAAGCGCGAACGGCTCTCGCACCGCCGCTTCCAGCCTCATCTACACCTGGAGCCTGAACGGAAGCGTGCAGCAGGCGTCTTCCGGATACGGAAAGAATACGCTTCTTCTCAAGGGAAGCCTGATTGAGCGACCCGTACAGGTAACGGTTGACGTAAGCGCTCCCGGCTCAACCCTCAAGGCGACGCAGAGCATCACCATGCGGTCGATCGCTCCGGATATCGTGCTGTACGAAAACAACCCCCTCCTGGGAGTCGTATACGAAAAGGCGATCCAGGGAGAATTCAAGCTTGAGAGGCCCCAGGTAGACTTTGAGGGAGTGCCCTATTACGCAAGCGCAACCTCCAAGGACGACATTGCCCTTGACTACAGCTGGTACATCAATGGGGTCGAGGTGACGAGCAAGGCACCGAACGAGAACTACATGGTGCTCCAGAACGACAAGAATGAGGAGGGGACAGCGCTTATCGGCGTTACGCTCAACCATATCAGCAACATTCTCCAGACGACCCGATCAGAGCTTGAGCTCGACTTTACCAAGTATGACAACGCATCGAATGAGCAGTTCACTTTTTAGCATCAATACGGCACACGCGCAGGCAAGACAGGGCGGCGAGTCGCTCAACAGCATCATTCCGGTGCAGAACCTGAACGCCCAGGGCGGCGAGCTCTCCGGCGTGCTCAACCAGCTCTTCTACCTCGGGCTGGCCGCGGCGGCGGTGCTCGCCGTTGCCATGATCGTGAGGGGAGGGATCCAGTACATGGCATCCTCGGACAGCTCGGACGGCAAGGGCCGGGCCAAGCGGCGCATCCAGGCCGCGGTCGGCGGGCTCGTGCTCGCCTTCGCGTCCGTGCTGCTGCTGCAGACCATCAACCCGTCGCTGACGAAGCTGAACCTGAGATTCAACGACATCAAGGTCCAGGGATCAAGCGGAACGGGACTCGAGAATCAGCCAACCAACGGAGGACCGACGAGCGGAACCCGACCGACAACACCGACCCAACCGTCCGGAAACTGGACGGAGACAGGTACCGACCAGTGGGCAAAGGGCCTTGCGACAGGAGAGCGGTCGCTGGACGGACGACTTGTTATCAGCGCATACGGATCACAGGGCGATGACGTAACTGACAGCAACACGGCCGCAGGCCGAGGAAACGCGGACAACCTCCTGCGGGAGGGGTCCGTAGCGCTTTCGCCAGATCTTATCGACAAATACAAGCCCGCGACAGGGGCCGAAGTGTTCATTAACGGCGTAAGCGTCGGATTCTACGAGGATGCGACCGCCGGAAAATATAAGGGTACGACTTTCAATAATACCATCGACATCTACGACACAAACGGATCGCTCGGAGGAATCCAGAACTTTGGAATCAAGAACATTCCGGCAGGACAGTGGAACATCAGCTTCGGACCGCCGCGAGCCCAGATTGCGAATCCGTCAAATTAGCATATGGAGAACAACAGAAACACACTCGGTCAAATAGTTCCGTCTGACGGCCTCACCCAGGGCGGCGAGCTCTCCGGCGTGCTCAACCAGCTCTTCTACCTCGGGCTGGCCGCGGCGGCGGTGCTCGCCGTTGCCATGATCGTGAGGGGAGGGATCCAGTACATGGCATCCTCGGACAGCTCGGACGGCAAGGGCCGGGCCAAGCGGCGCATCCAGGCCGCGGTCGGCGGGCTCGTGCTCGCCTTCGCGTCCGTGCTGCTGCTGCAGACCATTAACCCGTCGCTGACGAAGCTGAACCTCCAGTTTAGACCCATCCAGCTTGAACAGGCCGACGGAGCGGAACTCGGAATTGAGGCAACACCGAACGAGGTCAGGGAACAGATCGTCAACAGCGTTGCCCAGTACAACGGTATCACTCCGGAAGTCGTCGACGAGATGCTTCGAACAGGGCAGATTCCCCAGGGTCTGACGCCCGCGGCTCAGAAGATCCTTGCCGAGGCCATGAACGCCGTCGGAAACATGAAATCCGGCGCCATTCCGGGTACGGACGGAGGAAACGTAGCCTGTGCAGCCGTGGTAAACATGATCATTCAGCGCGCAACGGGAGAACCGATCAATAGCAGCCTCTCGACGATAAACATGAAGGCCTCGCTCGACAAAAGTGACAGGTTTGTTCTTGTTGGATCCGACGTGAACCAGGCGCTGCCCGGAGACATCATCATCAGTCCGACGCAAAGCGGCAACACGGGACACGTGGGAATCGTGACGACGGCAGGAGGTACGCAGATCATCTCAAACAGCAGCCGCTATGCCGAAGTTCGACAGAACTTTACCGGCGACAGCTGGACCAACTACTATGGAAACAAGAAGGGGCTCGGCGTCTACATCTACCGACCGAAATAAAGGGATAAACGCATTCCTGTCTCGAATTGTCCTGATATAATAAAGCCACATGAAAAAAGTTCTCATTGCAATTGCCGTTCTCATCGTCCTTGTCTTTCTCGGTTTCCTCTTTTTCTTTGACGGATCAAGCAGGATTTCTGATTTCTTTACGGAGAACAACGACTTCGGTTCGTTCTTCGACATAGACCCGCAGTCACAAAACGACTTCGTAGCCCAACCCGGACCCGCAACCAGCACCCCGGTTGCGCCGGGTCCGTATGTCGCACCCGTCCTCAGGCAGCTTTCGCTTGAGCCGGTCTCCGGGTACACATTCTTCTCCACAACGACCGTCTCAACAAGCACTCGAATTGACCCGGAGAGAGGAGAGGTGACGCAGGAAATAACCTCGACGTCGACGGCGGTTCGATTCCAGGAGCGGGCAACGGGACACACATACGACGTATTCAAGTTTTTACAGTCTCCGATCAAGTCTTCGAACATAACCGTTCAGCGGGTATACAGGACTCTTTTCACAAACGACAAGGACGCATTCTATACGCAGGCGCCGGTACAGAACAACGAGTACGTGGACACCTCCCTGGTACGGATTATTCCGGCCAAGCCGGCAACCGCAACGGCGTCATCGACCGAGCAGACCATCCAGCAAAGCAGCATCTCAAGTTCATTCGGCGATTTCACATATGTCGCAGACTCAAACAAGATCGCATACTCGGTCAGGCGAGAAAACGGAACCGGACTGTATACGGCTGACCCCCAGCGAGCAAAAGAAACCCTTGTCACCACGCTTCCGTTCAGCGAGTTCACCATCGAACCGATCAACGGTACGCATCTTCTTATACAGACAAAGGCGTCCGCAGGGGCGTTCGGATACGCGTACATACTCAACACCTCAACCGGCGTGCTGGGTAAGATCCTGGGACAGATTCCGGGTCTTCTTGCAAGGGTAAGTCCCGACCTGTCATATTATCTCTATTCAGAATCAGCCGCAGGCCGGACGATCATAAGGTCGTATGACGTAGAGGAGGAAACCGCTCGACAGATCGGAATCAACACTATCCCGGAAAAATGTGCGTTCTCGAACACCAACGGTGCCGAAATCTACTGCTTCGGTTCGCCGTCTTACGCATCGGCAGCCTATCCGGACGACTGGTACAAAGGACGCGTCTTTAACGAGGAGGATCTCTACAAGATCAATCTCGCGACAGGAGCCGTCGAAAACGTATACATCTTCGAGCCGGGAACCGCGCCGGACACCATGAACGTCCAGCTTTCGCAGAACAACGACATGATCGCATTCCAGAACAAATACGACCTGACGCTCTGGGCTCTCGACCTGGCCGCACTCAACAACCAGTTCAATTAGGAGAACCGGATAAGCCGGGGCGGGTTCCTCCCGAACTCAAGTCTTCGCCCCGCAAAAGAAAAGCCCAGAAGGTACCTTCTGGGCTTTTCTTTTGCGGGGATCACTGAGGGGAATTCTTCTAGATTTCTGCCCCGGCTTAGTCCTTCTTTTTCTTGATGGTGTTTCTGAAGTAGATTTCCTGTGCCGTAGCGAATACGTTTCCGACGATCCAGTACAGTCCCACCACCGAGATGAGGCTGTACGAGATGACCGCCGTAATCACCGGCAGTACGTACTTCATCTGGAAGTGCAGACCCTTCATAAAGTCCTGCGCCATCTGGCTTTCCGGAGTAGGCATCTCGTCCTTCTTCGGAAGAGAGAATCGCACTTGCACGGATTGGGTCAAAAAGACCAGCAGCGCAATGAGGATGCTCTGACCCGACACGAGGTCGATAAAGCCGAGGAACGTCGTCTGGATGGCCTCAGGGACGCTCACAAACGAATACAGGAGCTCGGGATTGATCGTAGGCAGTCCTGACCGTGCAAAAATGAGGTACAGGGTGATGACGATCGGAATCTGGATGAAGATCAGCAGGATGCTGGCAAACGGGTTCACTCCGGCATCTCGGTACGTCTGAAGCGTTCGCTGGGCAAGCTCCTGGGGGTTGTCCTTGTACTTCTCGCGCAGATCCT
>CBKWTF010000034.1:0-7487 GCA_966677695.1 uncultured bacterium
GTTAACGAGCGCGTTACTCAGGGTCGACAGTGCCTGGGGAATTTTCCTGCTGGGCGTGGGCATTGTCTACGCGTGCCGCGTCACTGCGCTCAATTGTCGGATTTGGCGCATCGTATGTCACGCGGCTTGCGTCAGAGGCGCTGATCTCCAGCGCGCCAAGGATGCGCACATCCGAACGTGACGAGTCCTTCGTTACGACCTTTCCTTCCTGGGCGGCAAGCTCACTTCCTTCAAAGCGCGTGACGCCGTTCTGTGTCAGCTCGAGTGAACCTGCGGTTCCCTCGATGGTAAGCCGCGCGGCATCGTCGAGATCGACACTCAGCCGCGTGGCATTGGCTACGAGGTCTCCTGACGAGGCGTCGTCAAGGTCGACGGTAAGCGATTCTCCGACTATGTTCTCGGACGTTACGAACACGTTGCCCGATGCCTCAATCGACTCGACGACCGGCATGGTGATCGTGATGTCCACGCGGCCTCCGTTGAAGCAGAGTAAGCAGCTCTGCTCGGTTGGCTGGTGGTTGACGGTCAGGGTGTCGTCCTCGACCGCGAACTCCGTCGAGTCGACGTTGATCTGGCGTCCGGTCACCGTGATCTGGTACTGGCTTCCCTGAACGATTGTGACGCGTCCGGCTCCGTCCAGGTCAAGCTTGTCGAAGTTCTCAAGCGCGACGGTCTCCGTCACTTCCTGGTACTCGGGCATTGAGAGGATGCGCTGACGCACGTCAGGCACGTACCGGAATCCGATCGTGCCGGCAAGCACGACGGCGACGATCCACAGTCCTCCGAGCGTCATGGCGGTCTTGGTACCCATCTGCATCTTGTTCGAAAGAATTGACGCGCCCAGCGAAATGACGAAAAGCGCCGGGATGAAGAGTACCAGGAATCCGAAGACAACGAGAAGGTAGTACAGCGGTCCCGTAATGACCTGCGACAGCGAGAATCCGATAAGCGGCGAGTCTACGTTGAAGATCAGGTTCGTCGCGACAAGCACGAGACCGATGGCGAGCAGGATCGGGATGATGATGAGCGCCAGTCCGGTCAGCTTTACGACGACCTTGAGCAGCACGCGGATGACCCGACCGAACAGGCGAAACGCCGACTCGGTCCATCGTCCGAGGGCAGAGCGCCGTGATACGAGATCCGCACCGTTGGCCCTCACGTTCTGTACCTGCTCGTCCAGGTTTTCCTTGAACGACGAGAGGGTAACGGGGCCTCCTCGCATCCTGATCTTGTCCGCGCCTGTCATGGCCTTGGGCACGAGCAGCGCGAGCGCAACGTAGATCAGGATAAGGCCTCCGCTCGTTATGAGGGTGAGTACGACGAAGATAACGCGCATGACGAGCGCGTCGATGCCCGCGAATGCAGCCATTCCGGAAGCGACTCCCGCAATGACCATGTCGTCACCGTTTCGATACAGTTTGCGCGATACCTGCTCCTCCTGCGTCTTCTCCTTCTTCTCGTTGGGGATGTCGGTTTCGGCTACGCCTTCAGCCATGCTTTCGGTAATCTCCTCGACGCTTCCCATCGAGGCTATAACTGAATCGACGTCCGAAAGGGTGACGACGTTCCCATGCGCCTTTGTGGAATCAAGAAGCTGTTCCGCAACACGGGCCTCTATGTCATCGACGACGTCCTGGCTGTCCGCAATCGCGCTGAAGTACGACTTGATCGAGTCGAGGTATCCGCGCAGGCGGTCGAACGCGTCCTCCTCGATGGTGAAGAGGGTTCCGGCCAGTGTCATCTGTAATGCTTTTTTCATACGAATGCGTGTTACTTGGTAAGTCTGATAAGGGAACTGATAGAGGTCGCGAGATTCTTCCAGGTTCGCGTGAGTTCCTCGAGCGTGTCGTGTCCGCTCTCGGTCAGCTCGTAATACTTGCGGGGAGGTCCCGACTTGGATTCCTCCCAGCTGTGGCTGAGAAGCCCCGTCGCGCGAAGCCTGCTGAGCAGGGGATACAGGGTTCCCTCGACCACGATGAGATTCGCTCTTTTAAGTTTTGATACTATTTCCGGTGCGTACACGCGGCCGCGCGCGATAATCAGGAGCGTGCAGAACTCCAGGATGCCCTTGCGCAGCTGGGCCTTCGTGTTCTCGGATGCTGATTCTTTGCTGGGCATAGTATCAGTATATGACATAGTACTATGTAACACAAGGTACTATGTGTATAACTAAAAAAGCCTTTGATATACTTGAATATATGACACAAGCAAAAACAATTGGTTTGGTGGTGGGAGTTATCGTTCTGGCGATCGTCGGATACTTCATGTTCCAGCCGGGAACGATGACGGTCGAGAATACGGATAACACTACGAGTGCTCCGCAGACAGACGTGGCGACTGAAGGAAAGAAGAAGGCCTTCTCGGAGTTTATGAAGGAGAGCGGCTCGTACAGGTGTACGGTTCACCAGTACGTGAACGATACGGATACGCAGGGAACCGTGTATCTGCACGACGGTCTTATCCGAGGCGAGTACGACACGCAGGTGCAGGGCAAGACCTATGAGGGAACGGTGGTGGTGCGTGAGGGATACGCATACATGTGGAGCTCGATGATGCCGGGTATCGGATTCAAGTCGAAAGTTACGGTTGACGACGAAGGGGACCAGTCCGTATCCTCAGGACCCTATTCCTTTAACGCAGAGCAGATCGGGGACTACGACTGCCAGCCGTGGGCCGCGGTTGAGTCGATGTTCGAGGTGCCTGCAGATGTGACCTTTAGGGAAGTGTAACCGCTCTCGGCCCGTATCCTGATATATTGGACAAAAATATAAACTATGGTATAGTATGAACTGAAAGCCCTGTCAGCCATGCCGGCTTGCAGGAAACCATCTGCTTTTGCATTTGAAGCCATGAACCTTACCATTGTCTTGAGTCTGCTTGTGATCTCGGTGTTGGCATACCGGTTCCGTTTTCATCTTCAGTACTTCGGCCACCAGGTCTCATTCCAGCCGGAATGGCGGATCAGCCGCTCGCTACGAACACAGGTCAGCCAGCGGGAGGCGGACCGATCCTACGAGGAGAGCCGGAGATATCTGGCCGACTTTTGCGCGCGCCGAGTCGGCTTGCGGACCGGTTCCTCGGAACAGGTTCGCGAGTCGCACATGGAGATCGTCATCGACGGCCCGATCCTGATGGTCTGGTTCAGCGAGTCGGTGCCGGGCAGGTCCCGTCACATACCCAAGCTGAAGCGGATCTTCGAGATTGATCTGAAGACCGGCAGGTTCAGGGTCGTCTCGAGACATCCGAAGCCGTTCTTTCGGCGGAAATCGTCCGGATCCGAGGAAAAGCGCTGGCAGGGCCTTGAGCTCCTCAGCGCCTCGCTCGGCGACGTGCTCGGAAAGTTTCCGGCCTACTTCGCGCTGACGGGTGAATATCTCCCCGAAGACGTCGAACAGCCGTGGCTTACCACCCGGAAGAAGATTGCCGCCGAGGGTATTCCTGTCCAATACGCCTGACCGATACCGCGATCAGTGTAAAGCCGCATGCGTTCCGCATGCGGCTTTTTCCTTTAAGTAGAATATCTACCCGTCAATGTCCTGCTTCTCCGTGCTGAGGCGGTTGCTTTCGTTCATCCAGCGAAGGAACTGCGCGTGGGCCTTTTTCATTTTTTTCACATATCCCGTAACGCTGAACAGCTCGGGTGCGGCAGCATGCATGAACGGTACGAACACGCCGATGTTGAACAGCGCCCAGGCAAGGTTGTTGACGAATGACGGTGACAGGCCTTCGCGCATGAGCGCGACGATCGTTCCGATGCATACCAGCGCAACGTAGGTCAGATGGGGAGCGACCAGTCCGATAAAGGTACCTTCGACAGCACGCTTTGAGGTGATGGCAAAGCCTGCCTTCTGCTTGGTTGCGGCCGACCAGAGCGCCTGCAGGTGGATCCAGAACCCGCTGATGGCGAACGAGAGCGCCCTGAATGTGAAGCGGTAGTTTGAGGTCACCGACAGGTTGTAGAGCGTTAGGAAGATGTACGGAACGAATACCGCCGCAAGCAGCATGCCGTCGATCTCGATCGGTACGATTCCGCCGTAGAGGAAGACAAGCGGCAGGGCGATGTTGATGAGGACGATGACCCCGGAGAGAAAGAATGTGACCGATGAAAGATATTGGAGCCTTTGCGCCCAGTTCAGTCCCTTTCGGACAAGCAGGTTGTATCTGAAGATGACATCCAGCGCTCCGCGCGCCCATCTGAACTGCTGCTTGGTGTAGGAGAGGAAGTCCTCCGGCGCAAGGCCTTCCGCTAGCACCTCGGATACGTACGTGGACCTGTATCCCTTTTCGTGGATGAACATGCCGGTCGCGAAGTCCTCGGCGATGCTCTCTGTGCACATGCCTCCGACCTCGTTGATGGCCGCGCGTGAGATGACCATGTTCGTTCCGCACATCGTCGCGGAGTTGTGGTGGTTCTTTCCGCGGCATATCGGTCCGTAGAACAGCTCCTGCTGCTCCCATGCGCCCCGCGTCGTGTCGTTGAAGTACGCATTCTTGTAGTACTGCGGCGTCTGTACGAATCCCATGAGGGGGTCCTCGAAGTACGGCATGGTCTTCTGGAGGAAGTCGGCATGCGGTACGTGGTCCGCGTCAAAGATTACGAAGTAGGGCGCGGAGGTCTGCGCGAGTCCGTTGTTGATGTTGCCGGCCTTGGCGCCTCCGGGAACTGTTCTGGTAATGCAGCCGATGCCGATCCTTTTGGCCATGGCCTCGATTTCCTTCCAGTTGTCCTTCCTGGCAACGAGACCGTCGTTCAGTACGTACACACTGTGATGCGGGTAGTCCATGTCGCGTGCCGCCAATGCGGTCTCCTCCACGATGTCGACCGGCTCGCCTGCGACGGTGATAAACACGTCTACGTCAGGCGCAAAGTCGGGATTGCGCCTGCTCCTGTAGCCCATGCGGTTGGTCGTGTGCAGATAGGTGAGCGCCTGCCAGGTATGGAACACCTCTCCGAAGATCAGGAGTGAAAAGAGAAATACGTTGCCGGCCGGAAAGACGAACGCGATGACGACAAAATACAGGATGCAGCCGATGCTCATTGCCGCGATGAGCAGGGGGGACGATGTTGTTGCCAGAAAGGCTGTGGGTGAAGGCTTTTTCATACGCTGTAATGCTTATTCATATCTGAGCTTATATACGTACAGGTTCAGCTCGGGAGAGAACCTCCTGGACTCGACTCTTTCCAGGTTGCTGTCCAGGTAGATTCTCATGTCCTCCTCGTATCCCTGGTCGTACGCCATGAGTACGTAGAGGTAGGAGTACCGGCTTTTCCACGTCTCGACTTTTTGGGCGAGTTCCTCCTGGGAATAATCCGAGGTGATGTACTCCGGGTTGTAGCGGTTCCATTCCGGGAACGAGGTCAGCCGCGGAACTCCGGTGTAGTAGAACTCGACCGGATATCGGACGAACGGTGCGGTGACCACGAACACGTCGTCGTGGTTGGCATGCACCGAAACGTACGCCGCCGCATCCCTGAAGTTCTCGTTGGCCGGATTTTCCAATGAGAATGCCTCAGCCATCAGGCCGTACAAGAGCACGGCGGCAAGGCATGACACCATGACGTACGTCGTGCGCTTCTTGTAGAGAGAAAGGAAATGGATGATCAGGACAAGCAGTGAGGGAAAGCAGATGATCAGGTAACGCGAGAGGAAGAGGGGCCGAAGCGTCGCGCTGATGACGAACGCGGCGACAATGGGAACGAAGAGCCCCATGAGAAAGTAGGCTGTTTCTGCCGATATGTGCGTGCGCCTGGTCATGAGCGTAAACCCGGCGAGGATCAGGAGGGGCCAGAGCGAGACGAAGAACGTATTGACGGGATTGCTCTGCAGCCCGATCACGAGATGCGAGAAGATGTTGAACAGGTCGACGCTTGAGGGAGGGGTGAGGAGCGGGTTTGAGTCGCTCGTACCGGTCTGAAACCGGTATGCGAACCAGATGGCAAGTTCTGCCAGGACAAGTCCCGCCGCCACGGAAAGATTCCTGAATGCGTTTTTTTGGAATCGATCACGGTGCAGAAAATAGAAGAGCGCCTGCACGAGAAGCACGAACGCGAAGAAGTAGTGCGTCAGCATTCCCAGACACGCGATGACCGTATAGGCTATCCAGTCAACGCGACTTGGCGGAGCCTCCGCTACGCTGCGGTCTCCCTTCCAGAGCTTCATGAAGGTGTATTGGCTGAGGATCGTGAACAGGAGCAGCATGCTGTACATGCGGGCCTCCGTTCCGAACCAGTGAAGGAAGGGGGAGATTCCCGCAAGAAGGACGACGAATGCCGCCTTTTCCCTGGAGAACACTTCGCGCGCAAGAAGGTACAGGGCGGGCAGTGAGAGCAGCAAGAACACCAGGGAGAACGACCGAAGAGAAAGCACGTGCACGCCGAAGATGAATTCCCAGAACCGCAGAATGACGAAGTACAGGGGAACGTGAATGTCGCGTGCGACAATCTCAATCGTTCCCATAAGGGTATGACTGGTCTGCGATATGGTCTGTGCCTCGTCCAGCCTGAGACTTTTCTCCATAAGAACCGAATAGGAGAACAGGCCCGTAAAGAGTACCGAAAAGACCACTGCGAACAAGCCGATATGGGTACGAATGGACTGTGCGATGGTTCTCATGGTCGTATTGGTTACTGCGTCTGCGGGTACAGGTTGGGAAGCATGTTGTTGTACAGCGCTATCCCAAACCATGCCCAGTTCGCGTCATAGTATCCAAGACGTTCCTTCCATTCGAATCTTTCGGTGTTGAAGAGGGATTCCAGCTTTTTCTCGTATACGTCGTCGGCGGCTGACGGATTGGTGATCATAAACAGGCCGATGATTCCACCGTACATCGCAGGACTTTCCTTTTCCTCAAGGGCGATTCCGTCGTGCGAGTAGCCGGTCAGGATGGCCCCGTTCCTGTTCCATTGGTCCTCAAAAAATCCCATGCGCTCAAGCGCGTTCTTGGCGCGAATGTCATTGAACCACAGGGCGTCAAGCGCCAGTCTCCACGGAAGCCGCAGCGCGTCGTAGCTGTAGTTCGTCGTCAGCACGGGACTCGTATCTGTCAGGGGCTGCACGGCTGATATCTCCCCGGTCTCGCGGTCGATACTGATCCAGTCCGATGGAATGCCCGCGGTCGAGCCCTTGTCCAGATTGGAGGCCAGGTTCTTGTTGATGATCTCGTACGACGTGTCGGCCAGCGCCTCCCAGTCGTTCTCGGGATCTGCTACCGCAAATATCTTGTACGCGTATGGGGAAAAGTACGACGGGTTCAGTACGAGCGCGGCCTTGTTCTCCTGGGTTTTCTCAACGTCGTTGGCGAGGAGGTACGGACGACCCTGTATCGTGATCACCTCCTTGGCCCAGATATCGCGGATAATGACGATCGCGTCTCCGAAGTATCGGTCGTCGTTCCACCTGCGGGATGCGAACAGAAGCGCGAGTGCAATGTCGACATCGGCGTCGGTAGCCGAGTTCTGGCCGTCACGCTCGGTCAGGATGCCGTAG
>CBKWTF010000035.1:0-7406 GCA_966677695.1 uncultured bacterium
CTGATTGACGACGGACATCAGTTCGTCCAGATGAGGCCCGTCATTGGGCAGCGTGCTGTCCAGTACCATGGACTGGAGCGTTTCCGCCTGGTTTTGACCCAGATACCCGATTTCCCTCAGCGTGTCGATGTGCGAAAGCGCGAACGTCTTGGTCGCGAACGACATGCTGGAAGTTTCATCCTCAGGAAAAATGATTCTGCACGCGTACGGATGATCGTATCCGTACGCAGCCATGAAGGCTATGAACGGCTGTTTTTTCATATAAGGTTCAGGTGTTTTATTTTACGATACAACTTTTTAAGGGTAAGTAAAGGTGGTGCGCATGGCACTTTCATATGGTAGAAAGGGAGGGAAAGGAACCTTCCAAAAATATGAAAGAAAGTGAAAGAACCGTAGACCCGATCTACTGGACCGGCGGTCCGAGTGCGGGGAAGTCGACCGTAATGGCCTTTGTGGGTGACAAGCTTACGCAAATGGGCTATCACGTACTCACGGTGCCCGAAGCGGCAACGCTGTGCATCATGGGTGGCATCCATCCGGGAAGCGAGGACATCGGCGTGGAGGTCGGGCAGACCGCCATCATCGAACTGAACCTCGCCATGAAGCAGGTGTGGGAAAAGGTCATCAGGACCGCCCCCACCAAGAAAAAGATGGTCTGGATGTTCGACCGATTTCTTCCGGACAGCAAGGGGTACATGCCGCTTGAAATGTACAAGCGCATCCTTCGCGAACGCGGGGTTCATGAGGCCCAGATCCTTTCTTCCGCCAAGGGAATCGTGTTCATGGTTACCGCCGCGTTTGGGACAAGCGGCTTTACCAGGGAAAACAACTTGGCAAGAAGGGAGGATCCCGAAGGCGCTCGGCTGGCAGACCTTGCCATTCGAGACGCCTGGATCGGTGGACCGACAATTTCAGTCATCGAACCCCAGGAGGACTTCGAGCTCAAGAAGCTGGAGGCCCTTCAGGTCGTGCTCGAGATGCTCGGCGAACCCGTACCTGTCGAAAAGGAGAAGAAGTTCATAGTTCGATACAGGGGAGACATCCCCGGTGCATTCCAGGATTCGAGCATCATGCAGTTCTACTGCCTTTCCGACGACCCCTACGGCGAACTCCGGATGAGGGAACGGATTACGGACGGGTATGTCGCGTACTACCAGACCAAAAAGGTTCCCAACCCGCTCGGGGAGGGAAGAATCGAGCACGAAGTCCAGATTCCGGCTGCGATGTTCCGGCTGGGCTACGACAATTTCCGTGACCAAAATTACGGAACGATCAGGAAGAGGCGGCGATGCTTCATGATCAACGGCAAGTACCATGCCGAATCAGACAAGTTTGACGACTTCGTGATCATGGACGACCCTGATCTCGAGCTTCTCGAGATCCAGTACACCCGCGGCGCGCCTGAGTTCGCATTCCCGCCGTGGATCGAACTCGTTGCAGACGTGACAGACGACGGCGAATTCAAGAACAGCGCCATCGCCAAAAAGATACGGGCGAACAAGGGACATGCGTGAACGGAAGCAGGCCCACCGACCCACATCGCCCTGGCCGAATGGTGGCCGGGGCGCTTTTCTTTTATAGTATAATACTCATCATGAAAATCGTATTTACAGGGGGAGGAACAGGCGGACACTTCTATCCGATCATCTCGGTCGTGCAGGAGATACGAAAGGTCATTCGAGAGGAGCATCTGATCGAGCCGGCCATGTACTTCATGGCGCCAGATCCGTACAACCGCGGGATCCTGTTTGACAACAACATCACCTACAAGCGCGTCATGTCAGGCAAGCAGCGCGTCTATCCTTCGCTCCTCAACTTCCTGGACAAGTTCAAGATCGCCTTCGGAATCATGGAAGCGATCTGGAAGATGTTCTGGATCTATCCGGACGTCGTCTTCAGCAAGGGGGGATACGGCAGCGTGCCGGTCGTCTTTGCCGCCAAGTTCTGGCGCATCCCGATCATCGTGCACGAGTCAGACAGCGCGCCGGGACGCGCGAACTCATGGGCGGCGAAGTTTGCCACCAAGATCGCAATATCGTATCCGGACGCCGCACATTATTTTGACGAGAAGAAGGTAGCCTGGACCGGAAACCCGGTCCGAGACGAGATCAAGACGCCCGTACTGCAGGGCGCGCACCAGTACCTGAACTTCGACCCGAACGTGAAGACCGTCCTGATTCTCGGAGGATCACAGGGCGCGCAGATCATAAACAATGTCCTCATCGACACTCTTCCGCTTCTGGTTGAGAAATACCAGATCATTCACCAGACCGGCAAGAACAACTACAAGGAGGTAAAGGAGACGACAGACCTGCTGCTCAAGACGAACATAAACGCGGAGCGGTATGCGTGCTTCCCATACCTCAACGACACGGCCATGAAGATGTCATCCGGTGCGGCGGACCTTGTCATCTCGCGGGCAGGGTCGACCATCTTCGAGATAGCCTCATGGCACAAGCCCAGCATCATTATTCCGATCAGCGAGACCAACAACGACCACCAGAGAAAGAACGCATACGAGTACGCACGGTCAGGAGCCTGTGTCGTCATCGAGGAGAACAACCTTACGCCCGAAATTTTCAATTCGGAGATCGACCGCATCGTGAACAATCCGACGCTTATAGGCGAGATGTCGGAGGGCGCGAAGTCATTCGCCAAGCCCGACGCGGGACGCATCATCGCCAAGCAGATCATAGATACGCTGGTTTCGCATGAGAACTAAGCGTTTTTAGAAGCTCCGGAATCTGATATCATACAGGAATGCGTACGAACTATAAGCGGCATCTCGGGATATTCTGCATGATGGCAACGATATGGGCATGGGCCTTTTTCAACACGGCTACTCAGGCCAGCGCAAAGACCGTCGACGAGCTCAACGCCCAGATCGACGACTACGAGGACAGGATCAGGCAGATCGAAAGGGAGATCGAGGAGCAGCGCAAGCTGATCGAGACGACCTCAGCCCGCGCTGGTGAGATCCAGTCGCAGATCAACTCGCTCAACGCCACCAAGAGAAAGCTCCAGAGCGACATCAGCCGAACCCAGAACGTGATCGACAAGAGCGAGCTCGAGATCGAGAAGATCGACATTGAGGTTGCGGACAAGGAGCAGCAGATAGAGACGTCACAGCTCGGCCTCGCCGAGTCGATGCGCGTGCTGCACCAATACGGAGACGTGCACCTGGTCGAGCTCATGCTCAACTCCGAAAACATCTCAGACTTTTTTATGAAGGTATCACAGGTGGACCGGTTCAAGGAGGCCCTGATAGACAACAAGTACGAACTGCTCGACCTGAACAGGGAACTCGAGCAGAAGAGAAGGGAAGAGGAGCGTACCAAGGAGGAGCTCGAGAAGGAAAAGCTGGTGCTTGCCGGACAGCATGAGAGCGTCGCCTCAACGCAGAGCGCGCAGTCGAGCCTTCTGGCCGCGACAAAAGGGGAGCAGGCTCAGTATGAGGCAGTGCTCGCGGAAAAGCAGCGGCAGCGTCAGGAGTTCGAGTCCACCATTCGAGACATCGAGTCCCAGATCAAGATCATGATCGATCCCGAATCGTTTCCGGATGCGGGTAACGGCGTACTGTCATGGCCGCTTGAGCGCATCGTCGTAACCCAGCAATTCGGCGGGTCTGAGTTCGCCGCTCAGAATCCAGGCATCTACGGACGACCGTACCACCCTGGTACCGACTTTGGCACCGCGATCGGAAGCAAGGTCATGTCCGTATCAGGAGGCACGGTTCGAGGCTCCGGAAACACCGACGCATATCCGGGCTGCTACGCCTGGGGCAAGTGGATTCTCGTCGACCACGACAACGGGCTTTCCAGCCTGTACGCCCATCTTTCAAGCGTCCTTGTGAGCCCTGGACAGCGAGTCGAGGGAGGGGAGGTCATCGCCCTATCGGGTAACACCGGAGTAAGTACCGGACCCCACCTCCATTTGACCCTATACGCCTCTCAGGGAGTCAAAATAGGCAAGTATGGCACCTACAAGCCGGGAGGTGCGGGATGCGCCGCTACGGACGCCACAGGACCGTTTGCTGACCTGGACGCCTACCTGGACCCGATGAGCTACCTGCCAAGCCTGTAGACCAGGCATAAACGACATCAAGAAGCAAGATTGACACCCATGTCTTTAGGTAATAGTATATTCCTCAGTCGCACCTTCGCAAACCAAAGCGTAACACGGCGACCTCCGGAACACAGGATTTGAACCGTTCTTGGTACCCTGTCCGTTCCGTTCTCGGGAGCGCGCCCCGAGATGACCGCCTGCGCACAATAACCCGTTGCCGCGAACAAAGGGGGTAAGCTCACCCTGCTCCTGCGGATATCTGCAAACACGGGAAAACACGCATGCACCGGACGGAAGGTTGTCCTTCCGAATCACACCGGCTTCATGCCGCGCATCATCAGGCGGTCCTGCGGGACCCCCGATCAAAATTCACACCGCTTCAAGGCTAGGTGTAGAACGAGATCGGGGGTCCCTTTTTTGTTTTAGTTGCGGGATGCTATACTTTTTCATATGAAAAAATCTTCCGGCTTCGTGCAGATCATCGCGCTCGTCATCGTCTTTGTCATTATCGTCTTGTATTTCGGAAAGAATCCGTTGGGAATCTGGAATGACTCCATCAAGCCGCTCATCGTCGGGGCGTTCGACCTGATCGTCAGGGGAATAGAGTTTCTGATCCGGTTCGTTACCGAAGCATGGCAGAAGCGCTAGTTTTCTGCATATTTTCTATTTACTATTTTTTGAATTCCCGGAAACACCTTCAAGGGAACCCGCACCGGAATGTGGACTTTGTTTGTTCGCTCGCTTGAGCATGTACACGAAGATGGCGATGCTGACGATCGTTACAAGACCGGCGGCAACAACTCCGGTCACGACAAGCCAGGCTGGCAGATGATTGGTGAAGAAAAGCCCAGGCGCGGTCATGACCAGGATTGGCACGATGTCAATCGCCATGTGTATCGTGATGAAAAACCAGAAGTTGATGGTCGTGAGCCCCGCAGCATAGCTCGCGATCTCAGGCATACTGAGCGCGGCAAGGCGCATGCTGACGAATCCCTTGGTCGTGGACATGACCTTCAGGGCGTTCTCGATATAGTCCATATTCTTCTTGCCCGCAAAATATCGAACGATCGGCCGTCCGAAGAATCGACTCAGGTAAAAAGTGATAATCGCACCGATCAGATCACCGATAAACGAATAGAGAATTCCTTTCCAAAAACCGAACAGCGGTACGGAAAAGACGTACAAGGCGGTTCCAGACAACGGTGCGAAGACCACGGTCGACGTCTTTGCAAGTATGTAAAGAACAGGGGCCCAGATACCGGCCTCCTCGATCGACTCGCGCACGGCGTTGAGGTCAACAAAAAAGGTACCGACTGACAGCACCACGATAAGTGCAATAACAAAGATGGACACCCAGTGCTCCCTGAGATATTTCTGCATATCTTTAATCATACCATATGGTATAGTTGCCCGTAATGACCCATTTCGACACCATAATCATTGGAGGCGGACCGGCTGGCCTTATGGCAGCAGGACGGATCGCGGAACTCAGACCTGAGGCCCGCGTGCTTGTGCTTGAGAAGAACAAGGAACTCGGACGCAAGCTGTCGATTACCGGCGGCGGCCGATGCAACGTGACCAACGCGACGCTCGACACCAAGAAGATGCTCGCCAATTACGGCGAGGCCGAGAAGTTTCTGCACTCGGCGTTCGACCAGTTCGGCGTACAGGACACCTTCGACTTTTTTGAAAAAATGGGACTGCCGCTTGTCATCCAGGACCATAAGCGCGCATTCCCGAAGACCGAGAGGGCAGAGGACGTTACCAAGGTCATGACCAAGTACGCGTCACGCGGCGGAATCATATTCCGCATGAGCTCTGCCGTTACGAAAATAAATCACGAGAACGGCCTGATTGCTTCCGTTGAAACCAAGAAAGGGGAGAGCTACTCTGCTGATTCCTATATTCTTGCGACCGGCGGACTCTCCCACCCGGAAACAGGCTCGACCGGTGACGGATTCGTGTGGCTGGAGGGTCTTGGACACAGCGTGCGGCAGCCTACTCCCACCCTCGTGCCGTGGAAGGTTTCCGACTCGTGGATTCACGCGCACTCAGGAACCGCGATCGACGACGTCAAGATTACGGTCCACGTGGACGGTGTCAAGTATTTCACGTGTACCGGACGCGTACTGTGCACCCACGAAGGCCTGTCTGGTCCCACGATCCTCAACCATTCGGCAAAGCTCCAGGACGCCCTCCAGAGCGGCTCCATCACCGCGCACATCGACCTGTATCCGACAAAAAACCACAAGGAGGTGGACGAGCACATCCTACGCGTATTCGACTCCAACAAGAACAGGAAGCTCAAGAACGTCCTTCCGGAGATTCTTCGCGTGCATACGGGCGAGCTTATCCTGCAGAAGCATCTGCCGTGCGATCTCGAGCAGCCGGTCAATGCCGTATCGAAGGACTACCGTAAGGCGCTCACGCAGCTTCTCAAGCAGCTGCCGATATTCGTATACGGACTTCAGGGGTATGACAAGTCCATTGTTGCGGATGGTGGAATTCCGCTCACAGAGATCGATACCAAGACCATGCGATCCCGCAAGGTCGAGAACCTTTTCATAACC
Source organism: uncultured bacterium (assembly GCA_966677695.1). GTDB lineage: Bacteria > Patescibacteriota > Minisyncoccia > Phycocordibacterales > JAACPR01 > JAULZV01. Next base: position 6,636 of record CBKWTF010000035.1, read on the forward strand.
GGAGACCTGCTCGACATCAGACGTCCGTCGGGAGGCTTTTCGCTGCAGCTGTGCTGGACTACGGGATTCGTGGCAGGCACCCACTGCATCAATACAAAAAGTCCCGCGTCGAGCTAACGACACGGGACTCTGGTAGTTTATCCAAGATCCGGATCCTCGAGGGTCGGAGCTTCCTGCATAGCCCGAAACTCTTTGCAGATTTCATCTTGCGGCCAATCCGCCATCGAGGCTACACCAGGAATCACGTAATCAATCGGTCCCGCGGCTTTTTCTCTGCGATACCACAGGACAAGCCAGCGCTCTGATTCGGTCAGCAGTTCCAAGGTTTGATCGGTAATCGCATCTATCACTTCGCCATCGATGAGCAGAACCGTAGAGTCGTTGTCATGACAACGAAACAGGCACGGATACTCACCGAAACCGCCGAGCGCACCGGCCGCTTGCCGAGCCGTTGCAAGACGCTTATTGACTCTGTACCCGTCATATACAAGATAGATAGAAATGAGGATTCCCAGGACGACGGTCAACGGGACCAGATACATGATCAGCCGGTCTCCGGAACTCACAGATATTAGAAGATCTTTCATCTACCTGTCACTATATCCAATTTGTAAAAATAGGGAAGAGAGTCCCCTATTTAAGGGAGGGATGTTGAGCCGGCCGTACCGACGAAAAAATTATTTAAAAAATAAGTCGGGGCCGTGTCATTCTTAGAATTTGTTCAGGCGGTGGAGGAGAGAGGAAGGTCAAAACGCGCGCATGCGATATGGA
>CBKWTF010000036.1:0-7194 GCA_966677695.1 uncultured bacterium
ATACCTCCCGCACGGTTCTGTTGGGAGAGCTGTCACTCAACGGAGAGGTGAAGCACGTGAAGGGAATAATTCCCATGATTCAGAAAGCGATACAAGAAGGGTTCAAGCAGGTCGTTATTCCTATCGGAAACAGCGGTGAGGCGTCAGTGCTGGCAAGGGAGATTCGGATAGTCACGTGCGGCTCATTGGCAGAAGTGATAGGGCACATGACCGGTGCACAGAAGATACGGCCGTTATCGTTCGCCCGGCCCAGCACGGAAGTATCAGGAATACACAGCGTAACCTTTGACCAGATAAAGGGTAATGAGATCGCTAAGCGCGCGCTGCTGATCGCCTTATGCGGAGGTCATAACGTGTGCCTGTACGGACCACCTGGAACGGGCAAGACCATGTTGGCCAAGGCTGCTTCGGAAGTGCTGCCCGAACTTACGTTCGACGAGCAGGTGCGGCTTACCTCCATATATTCGCTGTCCTCGGAATACGGATTCTCACTGAAAACCCGTCCACCGTTCAGGGCGCCACACCATAGTGCGACATATTCATCTATTGTTGGAGGTGGACGCGACGTGGTGCCTGGCGAGATCACGCTCTCTCACCTGGGCATCCTGTTTTTGGACGAGCTTCCCGAGTTCGACAGGCGCGTCATAGACTCGCTGAGACAACCGCTTGAGGACAGGGTGGTACGCATTGCGCGGACGGGTCAGAAGGTAGAGTTCCCATGCGATTTCCAACTGCTATGCTCAATGAATCCGTGCCCGTGCGGGTACCTTAATACCGGCATCAAGGAGTGCGTATGCTCAACAGTGCAGATTCAGAACTATGCCAAGAAAATATCCGGTCCGATTGTCGACCGTATCGAGATGTGGGTTGAGGTATCCAAGATCGCCTATGAGAGGCTGATCGAGCAGGACGGTACCGTCTCCGGTGAGCATGGCCAGATTGCCCGAAGCATAGAGCAGATGCGCGGCCTGCAGCGTGCAAGATTCGGCAAGGTGATAGCGCATATGAATGCGCGAGAGTTGGTCGGTGCTATTCCGATTCCTACTGAAACCAAGCGGTTCTATGATACGGTGGCATCTCAGCTTCAGATTTCCGCACGCGCATACACGAACGTATTGAAGGTTGCCCTGACCATCATGCTGCTTGAAAACAAAACGGAAATACAAAAAGAGCACCTCCTTGAGGCGCTCTCGTATCGTCCGCAGGAGAAGTTTTCTGCGACGTGATCTTGATCAGAGGCTAGAACGGATTCTTTGCTCCTCGAACCTCGAAGTGGAGGTGGGCTCCGGTAGACTTTCCGGTGTTTCCAACCGAACCGATTTGTACTCCCTGTGAGACTGACTCTCCGACTGATACCGCGACGCTGTTCATGTGCGCATATAGAGTCTGGGCACCGTTGGCGTGCTTGATTACGACATAGTTTCCGTATCCTCCGTTCCATCCGCCTCCGGAGTTTGCGATGATGACTGATCCTCCCGCGGCAGCATAGATAGGCGTTCCGACCGGAGCCGCAAGGTCAACCGCGTTATATCCGTGGATTCCCTGCGTTCGGACTGCGCCGCTTACCGGCCTGATCATCCAGCTTGACGATCCGCCAGAAGAGGTCGTTGCTGACCCTGAGCTCTTGGCACTGCTCTTTGACGCAGTCTTCGTGGTCTTCTTTGTCTCAGACTGGGCAAGGTCAACGTTCGGCACGATGATTTCCTGACCGGTCTCAAGCTGCGCGTCTACGGAGATGCCGTTGAAGAGGGCGATTTCCTTGGCGTCCGCACTGTACTTTTTTGCGATGTCGGCAATGGTTCCTCCGGACTTCACGGTGTGCTTGATTCCTGAAATAGGAAGAATGACGAGCGACATGCCCGGTCGCACGCCTCCCTCGAGATTGTTGGCCCACTTAATGGTGTTGACTGAGACGTCGAACATCTCGGCAATCTGCGAGAGGCTGTCCCCCTCCTTGACCTGATAAATGCTGATGGCGTCGTTCTTTCGGTTGACGATCTCCACGAAACCGCCTCCTACGCCCGATTCAGCGACAAGGGCCTTGTTCTCGATAATGTTCAGGTCAGCGCCTCCTCGGGCCGGGTTCGGGTCCAGATTGGTTGCTGCCTGAAGAATGGGCGCAGTCTGGGAGTTGTGTTCCCGGGCCGTAGTATCCGTGATGGTTTCTGGCTTTGAATTAGCAAAAAGCGCCTTAACTGGAAGCGTTTGAAATACATTTGCATGTGCAAGGATGGGGTATCCAATGACCACAAGAGCGGCAATGCCGATCGTTGTGCCTTTCACTGAAATTCTATGTTTCTGATCGTCGGATAAGGGAATCGAATCAGATGATGCTGAAGTGTCTATAATAAGCCAATTCTTAAAGATGGTCGTTCCGTCGTGCTGTCATGACTGTCGTGCGATCTCATACCTACCAGGGATTATTGTACCACATTGACCGGAGCGTCAAACCTTGTCATACACACATATGTAAGGTATAGAAAACGTTATAAATCAATGGTTTTCTGACATTTTGGTCATTGGATTTCAATGGGATACAATATCGTGACATGCAGTACCTCGATTCGCTCAACGCCAAGCAAAAAGATGCCGTTTTGTGCACGGACGGACCGCTCCTTATTATTGCGGGAGCCGGTGCCGGAAAGACCAAGACTCTGACCTTCAGAATCCTTCATCTTATCCAAAAGGGCGTTGATCCTAGGCGAATTCTGGCCATCACCTTCACGAATAAGGCCGCCAAGGAGATGAAGGAACGAGTCGGTCACCTTTTGAGCCAGCATTTTCCGAATGACGACTGGACCTATTCGAGCCCGTTTCTCTCAACGTTCCACTCTTTGGGCGTATTTATCATAAAAAACGAATATCAGACTCTTGGAATCAAGAAGTTCTTCACCATCTTTGACCGTTCGGATTCAGTCTCTCTGATCAAGAAGATTATGAAAAATAAGGGAATTGATGCCAAGCAGTTCGATCCGAAGTCGTTTATTTCGCATATCGGACGTGCCAAGTCAGACCTGATCGAGCTTGATGCGTATACGGCCGATGCGGAGGGCGACTTTATTAAGGAGCAGGTGGCCGTTGTCTGGAAGGAGTACCGAAACCAGATGCGCAAGGAGAGCGCGCTTGATTTTGATGACCTGCTGTACGAGGCGGTGCTTCTCTTGAAGAAGAATCCTGCGATCAAGGAGAAGTATCAGAACATGTTCGATTACGTGCATATCGACGAGTACCAGGACACCAACGAGGTGCAGTACCAGCTGTCCAAGATGCTGGTTGAGAAGCACCGGAACCTCTGCGTGGTGGGAGACGCTGACCAGAACATCTACTCATGGCGAGGTGCGACGATCAAGAACATCCTGAACTTCGAGCATGACTATCCTGACGCGACCGAGGTGCTGCTTGAGCAGAACTACCGATCGACCAAGACCATTATCGCTGCTGCCAATGATGTGATCCGTAAGAACAAGCGTCGCAAGGACAAGAACCTGTTTACTGACAACGCGGATGGGGACAAGATGACGCTGTTCAACGGATATGACGAGAACGACGAGGCGCGATTCGTGATTGACGAGATGCGGAGTCTGCATGAGAAGGGCGTGCGGTACAAGGACATGGCCGTGCTGTATCGAGCGAACTACCAGTCTCGAGTATTTGAAGAGACCGCAATTCGAAAGGGTGTTCCGTATCAGATCGCCGGAACGCGCTTCTTTGACCGACGAGAAATCAAGGACGTATTGTCATACCTCAAATATGCGATCAATCCCGCTGACTTTACGAGCCTTTCTCGTATCGTGAATCTGCCGCCGCGAGGAATCGGAAAGGTAAGCGAGATGAAGATCGTTGAAGGCAAGGCACATGAGCTTGGAGGAAAGGCGCGTGACGCATACATGAACTTTGAGGCGATGATCGTGCGTGTGAGGTCTCAGATCGGAAAGTTTCCGGCCAGCGAGATTCTGAAGTTCATCTTCGAACAGTCAGGGCTTGAGACCGAATACCTCAAGGATCGCGAGGAGGGGATGGATCGCGTGCAGAACGTGAAGGAGCTCGTGTCCCTTGCGACTTCATATGATTCCGATACATCTGAGGAGAATCTCTTCAAGTTCATCGAGGACGTTTCATTGTATTCTGACCAGGATGATCTGTCCGAGGAGGTCGATGCCATCAGGCTTATGACGATCCATGCCTCAAAGGGTCTTGAGTTCGACTATGTATTTATCGTCGGACTTGAGCAGGGACTGTTCCCGTCTGAGAACTTTGACACGAACAAGGACGAGGAAGAGGAGCGGCGGCTCTTCTATGTTGCGATCACGCGCGCGGGTAAGAAGCTCTACCTGACCTATGCCGGCATGCGAAAGATGTACGGAAGCCTGATCGTGAACACTCCTTCCGAGTTCCTTCTCGACATTTCCGAGGAATACGTCGAGATCTACGGTGACGAGCCGCGATACGGAGGAGACGACACCACTAGCCTTGCGAAGAGTATTTTTATAGACTTCTAGGATGACTCACATCCGGGCCAAGAAATCGCTGGGACAGAACTTTCTTAAGTCAAAGAAGGCGCTTTCTGCGATGGCTGAAGCGGGTAACGTGCAGGCCGGTGACCTGGTCGTCGAGATCGGACCGGGTAAGGGTGCACTGACCAGGGTTCTGCTTGAGACGGGTGCCAAGGTGCTTGCGTTTGAGAAGGACCATCGGCTGATCGAGTTGCTGAAAACCGAGTTTGCCGAGTATGCGCAGAAGGGACTGTTCGAGCTGCATGAGCAGGACGTGCTGGATATCGAGATCGGGGATTTCGTACAGGGTAACTACAAGCTGATCGCCAACATTCCGTACTACATCACGGGAGAGATTACGCGCAAGTTCCTGTCCGGAACACGCAAGCCGAACGTGATGGTCGTGTTGGTGCAGAAGGAGGTCGCGGAACGCATTGTCGACAGCAAGGAAAGCATTCTGTCCCTGAGCGTAAAGGTGTTCGGGACCCCGAAGAAGGTGATGACCGTAAAAAAAGAATTCTTCAGTCCTGAGCCCAAGGTCGATTCCGCTATCATTGCGATTTCCGATATCCAAAACAGGTTCGCCACCCCAGAGGAAGAGGCGCGATTTTTTATGCTGATCAAGAAGGCGTTCGGACAGAAGCGAAAGAAGATGAACTCAACGCTCAAGGAATTCAAGGATGAGATTGCCGACTGGGAAGTCGTTAAGGAAAAGAGGCCTGAAACCCTTGGAGTTGAGGAGTGGCTTCGAATTGCGAAACCAAAATAGATACGGCAGAGGCTGACTACGCCTCCTCGTACGAGGTTCCGATCACTCGAATCTCAAGGATGCTCTCGACTGATTCGCAGTAGTCGTCCGGAATAAAGCACAGACCCTGTCGAACGGTCCCGAGCGTATGGTATCCCTCAGAGTACTCGTTTCCGTAGTCATAGCTGGTTGAGATTCCCGGAACAAAAAGCGCTTCTCCGTCCAGGATAAATTGGTTCGCCGGAAAATCAGAGCTGAACTCAAGCACGACACCGTTGCAGCACGTCGTCTCGCTGCTTACTCCTTCGGTCTCTCCGCCGATCATGGTGGCAATGTATCCAGAAGCTCCGCTTGAGGATTGTGCGGACGTCGAAAGAACAGGCTTTGAAAAGAGATAGAGTGTGGACGCCGACATGAGACCGAACGCGTAAAGTGCGATCAGGGTTCCGAAACTCAGTTCCTTAAGCGTGCTGTACATGTGTTATTTCAAATTAAAGTTAATAACCTTGAAGTTGCTCTGGACGTTCCTGTCGTCAATGACCGACACGGCGACAGGGATCTTCGGGAACTGCTTGAGTACGGCCCGCTTTGCGTCAGCGCCTATCTCGCTAAATTTTTTGTCCCACGGCTCCTGAATCGAGGAGTCGTACTTGATCTCTATGCGGGTACCGTTGTTTGTGCTTCTGATGTTCGTGTATGCGTCCTTTGACTCGAATCCGAGAATGATCGTGTTCGAGTCCGAAAAATTCTTGCCCGTAATGACGATCATATCTCCGTCTTTCAGTTCGGCCGGAGTGACCGACTCGACAACCGGCGCGCTCGGATCTGTGGAAGGAGTGACGGACTCGTGCCCTTGGATGTCGTTGAGGAATGCGATCGTGTTCAGACCGACGTATCCGCTGCCCGCGGTCAGTCCTGCAGGGTACAGAACAAGAGGGGCAAACATGTCCTGCAGCTTGATAACCGCCTGCTTGGTCTTTTCACCGAAATAGTCCGACTCGCTGCCTGGTGAGCCCGGCCCGGTCTCGCTTATCCTGGTAAGCACGTTGGAGTTCAGGTATTTTTGAAGCTGCCGCACATCCTCGCCCGTACTGCCGACAGACAGCGAGCGCGTAAAGGTGTAGGCGTTTAGTGACAGCGGTACGGCCAGCAGGATAAAAATATACACAACCTTTTTCATGCACATAATTGTATCATGAGGGGTTTCCTTTTCTTATTCACACTGTGTATGGAAATGCGGTTCTCGTATGAGGCTGCATGATATACTTTGCACATACTATGCAACTTCCAAGCAACAAAGTAGGATTCATTCTCGTATTCGTCGTATTGTGCGTTGCGAGCACCATATTTTTTTCCAAAGTGCAGAAAAATACGACCCTCAAGGATCTGAGCAACGTAGATCTGCTTGTCGTACGAAACACCGACGCGATAGCCAAGAGCGGGGACGGGGACTTGGACGGGCTTGCTGACTGGCAGGAGGAGCTGTGGAAAAGCGACAAGGACAACCCCGATACTGACGGAGATGGGACAAGTGACGGAGACGAGATTGCGGCTGATCGAGACCCTTCAATTCCGGGGCCTAACGACAAGCTCGTTCAGCCGTCGGACTATTTTCAGAGCGATGTGGACTTCAGCAACTTTGCGTCTGGAACGGTAAGTGACCGGCTTTCGATCGACCTGTTCGCAAAATACCTCAACCTGAAGCAGCAGGGGACCGTTTCGGTGGAAAATCAGGAAAAACTGGTAACCGAAGTCTCCCAGAAGGCTACCGCTGACGCCCGCCTGCAGGATAATTTCGATATGTCAGAGCTTAGTATCACCGGTTCAACCAAGGAGACGGTCTCCCAATACGGAACAGATTTTGCGCAAATTTCCATTTCGTACCTGGCCACCATGGACTCGTACAAGTCTCTCTCAGAGTCGCAGTATGTCAGTCGAATGGCTGCTGCGTAT
>CBKWTF010000037.1:0-7190 GCA_966677695.1 uncultured bacterium
TCAGGACATAACGTGCTTTGTGCTCATATGAAGGTTGCATTTATCCATAACGAAAAAAAGATCGGAACGGGAGCGCACTACATCAACGACCTGATGTCGCTGAAGCTGCGGGAGTCGGGCGTGGAGATGAAGAACTTCTATCCGCGCGTCTCGCTTGACGCGCCCGTTCATCTCGGTGGCCTGAAGAACATCCTGTTCTTCCACTCGCTGCTCGAGAAGCGAAAGGAGATCCTGAAGTACGACCTGATCCAGGGGACGACATATACGCCGCTTCCGTTTTTGGCGTATCCCATTCCGGTCATTACGCACTTCGGCTCGACGACCAAGGGGTTTCTCGCGTCTACGCCGCGGGCCAGCCAGATGGAGCCGCAGCTGCAGGACGTGTGGTACGGGCTGAGGAAGGCGAAGGCGATAAAGGAGGTCAACATCAAGACAAGGCGTCCTCTGAGGGACATCGCCGAGGTCGAGGAGTACGTCGCCTCCAAGTCCGACGCCGTGATCGCGACGTCGCTCAACGTGAAGAGTGAGCTGATGGGCATGGGCATCGAGGAGGAAAGAATCCACCTCATCCACAACGCGATCGAGGACTACTGGTTCGAGAACCACCGTCCTGATCCGGTGTCGGAACCGAGCATCGTGTTTCTGGGCAGGATGGGAGGAGACGCGTTCAACATGAAGCTCAAGGGAGTCGATCGCCTCATCCATCTCTACTCTCATTTTCCGGATACGAAGAAGGTGACCGTGTGCATGACGACCAACAAGGGACTCGTGTCTTGGCTTCTGCACAACCTCCGGAACCACTCGCTGTTCGTGAACCTCAAGAAGGACAACATACCCCAGGTCATCAAGCCGCTTCGCGGGAGCATTCTCTTTATTCCTTCGCGGTACGAGGGATTCTCGCTCAGCCTGATCGAGGGAATGTCGCAGGGTCTGGTACCGATCGTGTACGCGGTCGGAGTCGCTCCTGAGATCATACAAAACGGAAAGAACGGCTTCATCGTGTCCTCGCAGGAGGAGGCGATCGAGAAGGCGCACCTACTCCTGTCCGACAGCAGGCTGCGCAGGAAGTGCTCCCTTGAGGCGGAGAAGACCTCGCTGCAGTTCTCAAGCTCGCGCATCGCCAAGAAGCTCATGAGCCTGTACGAGAAGATCGCGCGCCGCGCCGCGTAAGCCGGGTGCCGTTCAAGCCTGTCCTGCGCGCGGATGACGACGGGACGGAGCGCGGTTGCGTTTGCGTGCCATGTGGTGTACAACAGGACAAACCATGTTCATGACACAACGTGCCCAACACAGAGCCTCGCGGCTCTCGTTCCTCATATCCGAGCTCTTCTTCTTTACGCTGAAGGAGCTGCGCGCCGTGCTGTTTCCGGGAATGCTGATCTTCCTGATCTTCATCTCGAACTACGTGTCGATTCCCGGGCTGTACCGGTACGACTTCCTCTTCTTCGGGGCGGTCGTCGCGCAGGTTGCGCTGGTGGCGACCGGACTCGAGACCAAGGACGAGGCCAAGACGATCGTGATCTTCCATCTCATCGGTCTGGCGCTCGAGCTGTTCAAGACGCATCCGAGCGTCGGGTCGTGGTCGTATCCCGAACCGGGATACACCAAGGTCGCGGGAGTCCCGCTCTACAGCGGATTCATGTACGCCGCCGTCGGAAGCTATATCGCCGGAGCCTGGAAGATGCTGAGGCTGCGCCTGACGAACCATCCGTCATATGCGGCGAGTCTCGTGCTGTGCTTCTTCATCTACCTGAACTTCTTTACGAACAGGTTCGTCTGGGACTACCGCCCGGTGCTGTTCGCGGCGATCCTGCTGCTGTTTCGAAACACCTGGGTATACTTCACGCCCAGGAACACCGAGCATCGGATGCCGCTCGTACTCGGCTTTCTGCTGACCGGATTCTTCGTCTGGATCGCCGAGAACATCGCGACGTTCTACGGGGCCTGGAAGTATCCCGGACAGATCCATGCGTGGGAAGCGGTGAGCCTGCACAAGATCACGTCCTGGTTCCTGCTCGTCATCATCAGCTTCATCGTGGTGGCGAACCTGAAACACTTCAAGGAGCTGAGGCGGGCGAAGAAATCTGCTGTTTGACCGACACCGATACGGCGCGCGGCGCGGAAGACCGCGTCGCGCGCCAAGGCCCCGTCCTCTGGACGGGGCCTTTTCTTGTGCGATAAGTAGAGGCTTCAGATCAGGCTGGAAGAACGGCGGCAAGCATGGCCAAGAAACTATTGCCACTATTTATATTTTGTTGTATTCTCATACCGAGTTTTACGTTCAACCACAACCAACGAAAGGAACCAACTACCATGGCAAGTATTCAACCGCCAGCATCCGTTCCGTGCGGCTTCAGGGTCGCATGGAAGGGAGCCTGCGGCTGTCCGACCGACAACGGACGCTGCGACACGCATCAGGACACCAAGTGTGCCGTGTGCGGAAAGCCCGCGACGCAGGAGTGCGACTACGCGACTTCGCTCGTGTGCGGCGTGCCCCTGTGCGACACCTGCAGGCACCATCCCCAGGGCGGCATGGGACGGCATGTGACCGGCGAGGAATACGACAGGATCACCGGCGAGATGAGCAGGGAAGAGGAGACCAAGAGGACTTCCCGTTCCAGTCCTGAGCCGAGAATCGACGAGGCGCTGGGGATCCCGGTGAACCTCTTCGAGCTCCTCAAGACGGACTGGGCTGCGGCCGGTTTCGAGCGGCGGATGTTCTACTTCCTCGAACTCAAGCACGGTCTGATGGGATTCTTTCCCGCCGTGTTCGACCGTGAGATGGACGGCGAGGAGCCGCGCATCGTGATCACGACCGACCTACGGGTCCTCGAGTCCGTCTGGCACCTGCTTGAGCCTCGCAAGGCCAAGCTGGTCGAGGCGCGTGCCTACGTCCATCCGGAACTCGGATACGCCTACGGGGATGTTGAGAGTCCTCATGAGCAGGAGTATCGCACGCCTATGAAGCTGCTGACACGTGCCGAGTTCGACGCGATGGACAAGAGCGGCGAGGAACCACCGTTCCGCTGGTCCTACGGACTGCTGAGCATGAGGGCAAACCCTGAAAAGGACGCATTCCTGAGGAACCTGGCCAGCCAGGCTGCGAAGTTCGATCCGAGCTTCGGCCGGGCGGCCTGATCCGCTTGTTCCATTCAGTATCCCGCCGGCGCGCATGCGCGCCGGCGGGTTTTTCTTTTGTAAAAGAGTATACTTATGTCATGCCAAGAAACAGATCCGCGGGTATCGTGATTCGTGACGGTAAGCTGCTGGTAATTCACCGTTTTAACAAGGGGGACGAGTACTATGTATTTCCTGGTGGGGGCGTAGAGGAGGGAGAAACACCCGAGCAGGCGACCGTGCGTGAGATCGCCGAAGAGACGACTCTGAACGTAACCGTCGATCGCTTGCTGTATCACATCACCTGGGATAATGGGGAAGAGAACTATTTTTACTTGTGTGAGTACGTCTCAGGCGAGCCTACGCTCCCTGCGGATTCCGAGGAGGCCGAGCAGATGAAGGCCGGTGAGCAGGTATATGAGCCGATGTGGCTCGATATCGACGCACTCCCTTCTTTGACGCTGTACCAGCTGGAGATTCGAGATCTGTTTCTGGAGGATTACAAAAACGGGTTTGCTCAGGAGGTTCGGGAGCTGCGGATAAATATTGAGGAGAGGAGAAGGGCGTAATCGCATCAACGGTACTATTCTATGAAAAGATTTCTCATTACGTTTTTTGGAGGCATATGGCATGTTTAGGTGCTGAAGGGCTTCATTGTTATTGAAAAATAAGGTTCATTTGTCCAAATGGATGAGTTTTCGTATAATGGATTAATCGATTGGAAATTTAAAGTTTCTTTAGAACCCGTCTAAGTTCGTAGGATATATTTGCAACAAATGAAGTTATCAAAAAATAAAGATCTTAAATTTATTGACCTATTTGCCGGAATAGGTGGTTTTCATCAGGCCGCACACCAACACGGCCTTACTTGCGTATTTGCTTCTGAGATCGATCAGGCCGCAAAGGATGTATATGAGTCAAATTATGGAATTACCGTAACGGGCGACATTACAAAAGTTGATGAGGCTTCCGTACCTAAGCATGACATGCTTTTCGCCGGATTCCCGTGCCAACCCTTTTCAAAGGGGGGTATGCGGAAAGGTTTTGAGGACGCAAGAGGAACACTGTTCCATGACATCGTCAGAATTCTAAACCATCATAAGCCAAAATATTTTATTTTGGAAAACGTTCAAAATTTGGTCGGACATGACGGAGGTAACACATACAAGGTAATAACTAATACTTTAAGAAAGATCGGATACTCAATTCCCGAGACACCATTGATTCTGAGCCCCGATCAATTCGGAGTACCGGCGTTAAGAAAGAGAATCTATATTCCTGGTGTTTTGAAAGAGTACGGTGATTATGCCGAACTTTTTAATTCATTGCTAAAAAATAAGCCCTCTGAAAATCTTAGCGCATATGACGTTATTGAGAATACATATAATAAAAACAAAGATCTGAGAGTTTCTGAGTATGAGGAAAAGGTAATTCAAATGTGGAACGAATTTTATCTTGGTATTGATGTGAAAGTGATAGGCTTCCCTGTTTGGGCTGATTATTTTGTAACTGATGAAGATGTCTCCTCATATCCTAAGTGGAAAAAGGACTTTATACAAAAGAATGCGGACCTGTATTTTAGGAATAAAAAATTTATTGATGCCTGGCTCACTAAATACGATAATTTAGAATGGGTTAGCAAAACGCATCGTAAATTTGAGTGGCAGGCAGGCACTTCCGTAAAAAATATCTACGACACCTTAATCCAGTTCAGACCCTCTGGCGTGAGAGTTAAGGTCCCGAACAGATATTCAACCCTGGTTGCCATGAACCATGCACAGATAGTCGGCAAGTATCTCAGGCGCTTGCATCCAAATGAGGCGAAGAAACTCCAGTCATTTCCTCCTGAATTTAACTTGCATGAAGATAAAAATGTTGCTCTAAAGCAACTAGGTAACGCGGTAAATGTCACGGTAATCAAGAACATACTGGACATCATGCTAACTGACAAAAAATAATATATGCAGAAGGTTGAACAGGTTAAGCCAAATTTGGAGATCGTAGTGGATTACGACCAGCCGGTTTCAGCAGAAAAAATAAAAGAGACACTAAGCGGATATATGACTTTTGTCCGAAAACATGAGGGCTTAGTATTTTCTTATCGAGACAAAGAGCTAGAAATTTGCGCCAAAAATATTACGTATCTAGGTAATCCGTGGCCAATCTTCAAAAAAAGGATACAAATTCCTGCGCGCTGGAAGAGAGCGTTGCATATCGCAAACACTCTTCTGCTAGGCATTTACCATTATGAAGGAAACATTCTTTTCGTAGTTTTTGATACGAAAAATTACAGACACAATACGGCCAACAACTCTTCGGCTCATGTGAGTACCATCGATCTTAAGAAGGGATTTGAATACGGTGTTTTTGAAAAGATAGACAATCGAAACAACAAGATTACTATTATTAGGCAAGACAAATTCAAGGATTTTCTGGATAGCTTTGTTGAAAATAGACATATTGGACAAGCCAAGGAGATCAGTCTAATTGAGCATTTCAGTGTCGGACTCGAGAAAAAGTGGGATGGAAAGGCATGTTACAAAGAGATGGTTTCAAAAGAGTACTCAAATGCATTGCAGCCTGAGTGGCCGGGATTTTACCTTGAGTACTCTTTCAAAAATTATTTAGAAGAAGACCCTGAAAGAAAGAAGATCTGTACGTTTGTCTCACATAAGAAAAAAGGTCAGCTTGACTTCGATCTTGATTTTCATGGAGATTATCTCGGTGATCTTAAGGCAAGTTCGATTACAAGCGGAGGAGTCTTGGGCAATGATAAGGAAAGTTTTGAAAATGCACTAAGTAAGCATGGTAAGTTTTGGTATGTGGTTATCTCTCATGCCACCAATCACGATAAAAATCATGAGTATGAAGTAACTAAATATTGGAACGGATTATTGAATAAACGAGGGGAAAATAAAGATTTAATGAGTTATGCTGCAAAAATGAAAAACTCTGTTGAACTAAAGGAAGTGCTAATTCTTGAAATTAATAAAGATAACATTAAGTATATTGAGAACTTTGCACAAGGCAGGAATTCAAATAATCATGGTCGAAACCCAAAGATAAAGATATCAAAAAAGAACATAAACAACTTTCTTTTGTTCAAGAAAGAACTATAGGCCCAGTAATAATTAAGTAGTGGCTCCGTCTATGCTACTATACACACATAACCGTAATTAAACATGCAAAAAATCACACCACACCTCTGGTTCGACACGCAGGCAAAGCAGGCCGCTGAGTTCTATGTGAAGGTCTTTGGCGACGCCTTCGGGGACTCGCAGATTACCAACCACACCGTCATGCACGGTACGCCGTCAGGGGACTGCGACGTCATGGAGTTTACCCTGGCTGGGTACGACTTCATGTCCATCAGCGCGGGGCCGTACTTCAAGCCGACGCCGGCCCTGTCGTTCTTCGTGAACTTCGATCCGTCTCGCATGGAGAACCCGGAGGAGAAGCTGCAGACCCTGTGGGACGCGCTTATGGAAGGAGGCGAGGCGCTCATGCCGCTGGGCGAGTATCCGTACAGCAAGAAGTACGGCTGGGTCAAGGACAAGTGGGGCTTCACCTGGCAGCTCATGCTGACCAATCCCGACGGTGAGCCGCGACCGGTCATCATCCCGTCGTTCCTGTTTGCCAATGCCAACGAGGGCAAGACCGAGGAGGCGAGCGACTTCTACATGTCTGTCTTCAAGGACTCGAAGCGCGGTGCCATGGCCAAGGTACCCGAGGACACCGAGTTCCACAAGGCGGGAATGGTGCTCTTCACCGACTTCCAGCTGGAGGGCCAGTGGTTTGCGGCCATGGACAGCGGCATCGGGCACGGCTTCGACTTCAACGAGGGCGTATCACTTCTGGTGAACGCCAAGGACCAGGAGGAGGTGGACTACTACTGGGAGAAGCTGTCTGTTGTGCCGGAGGCAGAGCGGTGTGGATGGCTCAAGGACAAGTACGGCGTGTCATGGCAGATCCAGCCGCAGGCTATGGTCGACATGATGAAGAATGGAACCCAGGAGCAGATCGACCGCGTCACCCAGGCCTTCCTCAAGATGGAGAAGTTCGATGTTGCAGAG
>CBKWTF010000038.1:0-7066 GCA_966677695.1 uncultured bacterium
CCGTCGGTCCTGTTGGTAAAGACAAGTTCAGGGAAAATTTCCTCAACCTGCTGCGCAATGAGTCCGATGTCGTGTGCTCCGTTCGACCTCCAGTCGAAAGTCGACGGCTTCAGCCGCATGAGCCTGTCGAGCGTATCCTTCGTATTAAGCGTCTCGACATTGTCCTTTAGCCGCTCGTCAGAAGCAGACGTCGTAAGCACTCCGTCAGCCGTAAGGTTAAGGTCGAAGCCGTACGCGCCGGAACCGACTCCGGTAAACTGGGCACCGCCTGCGACGGTCAGCTTTTCCGTGGGCGTTGTCGTTCCGATTCCCAGCTGTCCGAGATAGTCAACCGTAACAAGGCTGGCATTGGTTGATGATGCGATAGTAAACAAGGTATCCGTACCCGCGGCACCGACAATCGTCACGCGGGAAACAGGCGACGTCGTACCGAAGCCGAAGTGGCCGGTAGACAAAATGCTCATCTTCGCACTGTCGCTCATTCCGATCTGCAGCGAGTTCGAAACGCTGTTCGTGATGCTCGTTCCGAACATGAATGCCGAAGTGGCCGAACTGACGTTGCCAGATCCAAAGGCGAAGCTTGATGTTCCGCTGATATTGTTGGTTGCTCCGAATGCCTGAGCGGAACTTCCCGTTACGGTGTTGGCTCGTCCAAAAGCGACCGTGTTCGAGTTGCTTGCCGAGTTCAGATATCCGAACGCAGCAGCACTCGAGCCGCTGGCACTGTTGCTGTATCCAAATGCAGTTCCAAAAGCCGCCGCCGTTCCGACTGAGTTTGAGTTTCCGATGGCCATACCTACGTTCGCAAGCACCTGGTTGCTGTTTCCTATGGCAACACCTAGATTCGTCGCAGTTCTGACCGTATTGCTGCGTCCGATTGCAATTCCGTTTCCGTCAAGCACAACATTGCCATATCCGAGTGCCACACCCTGATCGCCGCGTACGCTATTGAGGATTCCGACTACGGTCGAAAGGTCTCCGACCGTCGTTGTCGCAGACGCGGTCCCGGTGATAACACCGGTTGATGAGTTGATCGTCGCACCAGTCGAGTTGTTCAGAATTCCAACTGAAACTGAACCCTGTCCAGAGGTTCCAGCTCCCGCGAAGCTCCTGTTTCCGAAGACAACTGAGTTCAGCGTAGCCGCAGCAGACCTGAATCCGACCGCAACGGTTGATGACGCGACGGTGCTTACCTGGTTTCCGACAGCCAGTGAGTCATCCTGCTCTACCGTATTGAAATATCCGAACGCGCTTGAGTATTCTCCCGAAACAGTATTGTTCGTACCGACCGAACTTGAAAATCCGTTTGAGGCGGTGTTCTCATATCCAAACGCCACGGAACTGTCACCCGTCGCATCGTTTCCAGATCCGAACGAGCTCGAGTTGACACCGGTTGCAAAATTGCCGTATCCAAAGGCGGCAGCATAGTCAGCGGTCGCTTCGCCGAATACTCCGACGGCAGAGGCATAATCACCCGAGGCGGTATTGCGGAATCCAAGAGCGGCCGTTTTCTGGTTAAGTGCCCGGTTGTAGTATCCAGCAGCGGTTGAGTATACTCCGGCTGCGGTGTTTAGATATCCGAATGCGACGGAGTTCGTTCCGGTTGCGGTGTTGCCGTTTCCAACCTCCATGGGGCTCAGGCCGTTTAGGTCAATCGAAGATCCTGCCCCAAGCGTTGAGGTCGCGACCCACTGCACGCCGGTTCCGGTCGACTGGAGGACGTATCCGGAGGTTCCGGCGTCAGCGCCTGCACGAAGTGCGCCTGTCAGGCTGACGTCTCCAGCCACCGTAAGTTGGTATTCGGGCGTCGTTGTTCCGATTCCGACACTTCCCTTGAGGATGGTCTTGGTGATGGAATCATTACCGAGCGTTACCGAGTTCGAACCGTTGCCCACGGTATTGTATCCGATCACTATCTCGTTGCTGTTGCCATTCGCTCCTGCCTTGCTGAACCCGCCGATATAGACGGATTCAGAAGAAGAAGCGTTCGACGAGAAAGTGCTCGCGTAGTAGCCCGCAAAGTATCCAAGCGCAGTGTTGTACGAGCCCACGGTATTGTTGGCAAGAGCCGTGTTACCGACCGCCGTGTTCCGGTTGCCCGTGGTGGTGAAGAGGAGCGAGTTACCACCGACAGCGGTATTGTAATGACCCGTGGTGTTGCTGGTAAGGGCTGCAATACCTATCGCCGTATTCTGGAAGCCCGTAGTATTAGAATAGAGGGTCCTGTAGCCGAAGCCGGAGTTGGCGTCCGCAGAAGCGGTACTCGCAGTAGGCGACGACAGCCCGGACTCGTACCCGACGAACGTGTTACTCGTGGCTCCAGAGACTATGTTCTTTCCCGCCTGGTAGCCGAGCTTGGTTGACGTATTGGCATTGTCGAAGTCTATAAGGTCCACAACCTGGATCGTGTTGTTCGGAGTCGTCGTTCCGATTCCGACATTACCGCTCGAAAGAATTGTGAGCTTTGCGCTGTTCGACGGACCGATCATGACCGAGTTTGCGACAGCATTGGTGATGCTTGATCCGAAGGCCGACGCTCCTGCGGCTGTTACGCTGTTATCGTATCCAAAGGCAGAAGCGTTAGAGCCCGAAACGTTGTTGCTATACCCTAGCGCAGAGCCGTAAGCGGCGGTCACCGTGTTCCCATATCCGGCCGCAGTAGAATAAGCTGCCAGAGCCTGGTTGTCAGATCCTAAGGCGGTCGCATACGAACTTGATGCCGTGTTGTAGCGTCCAACAGCAGTTCCTCCATATACGCCCGAAGCAGTGTTCTCGAAACCGAACGCGACCGAAGCGGGTCCGCTAATGTTGTTGCTGTAGCCGAATCTAATCGGGTCAATCGCATCAAAGTCAGTTACTCCGGCAAACCCAAGAGTACTTGTCGCCACCCACTGCGTGGTGGTTCCCGTAGACTGCAGCACATATCCAGAGGGACCGACGGCAATCGAAGCGGTGCTTGAGGCAACAAGCGCCTCAATCTCAGACTCGGTCATGGTATCAAGGCCCGCAATCGCATCTTCGATATTCTCACCCATATCCTCATAGACGCTGTCGATCTGCTTTGAGAGAAGTGACGATCCCGAATCGGAACTTCGTGAGGTTGTTCGGACCGTCACCGTCCTGTCCTGCATCTCACTGCGCAGCTGCGCCGCAAGTTCCGCCAGTCTCTGGTCTACGTACTCTGTCGAAACCCCGGCAACTCCAAACGGAGTAGTTACCCGTTCGATGACTCGCTCGACGACCCTCTGCCTGTTTTCCGCTCCGGTCGCAACTGGCTCGATACGGTTCTCGTTTCGATTGTAGACAAAGCCAGTCGCCGTATTGTTCTCGACGTTTACCTCAACGGTTGGCTGCGCACCTTGAACAGAGTCTGTTCCGTTTATCGCTGAGCAGCTGTCAGAGAACAGCCGGGAGATGCTGCAGTATACCTTTACCGAGAGCGTATTGATGACGTTTGAGATGTTCGCCTGTGCATACTGAGGAGAAACGAGCATTGCAAATCGCTTCTTGGTTGCCGCTAGCGTACCTCCAGCAACATCCTTGAGGTCAGAGTCCTGATGGCCGTCCTCACGGGCGAGCGCCAGCTTGGACTGCAGGAAAAGGATAGGTGAGATGATCAGGCTGATGATTAGAAGAACGCTGATTTTTTTGATCCAAGACAAAAACATGCCAAAACGAAGTTTTACCCCGTAATTTTACCATATTTGTCTAGGTTTTTTGGTCGTTTTCAGACAGCGGCTGTGGATTAAAATCGTTATTTTTCTTCCAGAAATTGAGATTTTCCAGGGAGCGGAACTCTTGGCCTATTACCTTTTGCCAATCAGGCTCGACAGGAGCCACCCTTGACCGAATCTTGTGTAGGTCTTGCAGGCCATGCACCTCGTCACGCTCGGACGTCACCTGCTCAACAGTATTAAAATCATGATCAAAATACGGCTCCTCCAGGAACTCGTATATCTGCTTCATGGTTCGCTGCGGATCACGGGTCAGGTCATCGA
The DNA here is from genome assembly GCA_966677695.1 of uncultured bacterium. GTDB lineage: Bacteria > Patescibacteriota > Minisyncoccia > Phycocordibacterales > JAACPR01 > JAULZV01. Next base: position 3,999 of record CBKWTF010000038.1, read on the forward strand.
AGTCGACGAAAAACAGCCGGTCCGCGAAGCCTCGGTTGAGCGCGTCGACGATGCGGTTGTACGCAAGTCCGATCGGCTGGTCCGAACGCAGGAACAAGGCCACGCGCCCCTGAACGGTCTGGAACCGGAAGTAGTTGCTCCGTGCCTGGCCAAGTTGGTTGTATGGGGCGTTCTTGCGCCAGAGCTTCTCAAAGCTCGAGACTACCGCCCGCAGATCGCGGACCGGCACCAGAACCTTTACCCTGCGACCCAAAACCGCCTCAAGCATCTCGAGTTCTGAGAGCCAGCCTCGTGACTTGTCGAATACGACCGGCTTTTCAACGTCCGCAAAGAAGCTGTCGAGAATCCCTCGCAACACGCGGAGTTCGGCGGCATAGTTGGGCGACGCCTGGAACTCAATATGCTCGTTCCAGGTATTGCGGACCTGAAACATCACGTCCAGAATCCCGTTCGTTCCGGTCGCATGGAACTTGGGGTTCTGGGCCAGGATGTTGGCGAGCAGCGTAGAGCCGCTGCGCGGAAGCCCCGAAATAAAGTAGTATCTTCGTCGTTCCCGTGCCTTTTCAAGCTTGTCCTTCATGGTTTTTGTGTTATTTCAAAAGCTCCTTCAGAAGTTCCGTGGTCATCTTAGGGTTGGCGCTTCCCTTGGTCTCCTTCATGACCTGACCGAGGAAGAATTGGAGCACCGACTCCTTGCCGGCTCGGTACTCCTCAGCGACAGAAGGATTCGCGGCGATAACCTGCTCGATAACAGGGCGAAGCGTGTCAGCGTTGTTTTGTTGGATAAGCCCGTGTTCCTTGGCGTACGCCTCGGGCTCAATCTCGGTCATGGTCGTCATGGCAAGCTTGAGCATGTCCTTGGCACCACGAGATGTGATCTGGTCGCCCGCAAACAGGTTCACGATCGAAACGAACGTCTCGGTTCGCGGAAGAACCGCACCATCCTCCGTATCAAGAAAGTATACGACGTCTGAAAGGATGAGGTTTGAGGCCTTCTGACGAGCGTTCGCGTCCGAAATCAGGCCGGCGGTCGACTCGAACAGGTCGGCAAGATGCTTATTTTGTATATATATCTCAACGTCCTTTTCAGCCAGTGCGTACTGCTTGGCGAATCGCGCACGCACGCCGGACGGAATCTCCGGCAGCGCCTCTCGCATCTCGCTCAGGTCAAACAGTTCATGCAGATAGAGTTTTGGCAGATCCGGCTCCGGAAAGTACCGGTAGTCGTCCGAAGTCTCCTTCTTTCGCTGGGAGAAGGTCTTCTGGTTGTTCTCGTCCCACCCGCGCGTCTCCTGCACGATCTCGTCCTTCTTGCCCGCCTCGTTGAGCCTGATCATGCGGTCGAGCTCGAACTCGATCGCCTTCTCGACGGACTTGAACGAGTTCAGGTTCTTCACCTCTACTTTGGTAGCGAACTTCCCCTTCTCGGTCGAGACCGAGATGTTGGCCTCGACGCGCATCGCTCCCTTTTCCATGTTGGCCTCTCCGATTCCCAGATACCGCAGCACCAGCTGCAGTTCCTTGGCGAATCGGACCGCCTGCTCGGCAGACGTGATGACCGGCTCAGTCACAAGCTCCATAAGCGGCACTCCTGCACGGTTGAAGTCCACGAGAGAGAAATCTCCGCGATCATGCTTTGAGAGCCCCGTATCCTCCTCAAGGTGAATGCGCGTGATGTCTACGCCGGCAAGCGTACCTCCCGAAACGATCGGATACTTGTACTGGCTGATCTGGTATCCCTTCGGGATGTCAGGATAGAAATAGTTCTTTCGGTCGAACTCCGTGAAGTTCGCGATCTTTCCGTTCACCGTAAGTCCGATCTTGACCATGTGCTCGACCGCCTTCCTGTTGATGGTCGGAAGCGTTCCGGGGTGCCCCATATCGATCGGGTTGATGTTGACGTTCGGCCGCATCTCGTCCGGATCGTTCTTGGAAGAAGAGAACATCTTCGAGTCCGTCTTGAGCTCGGCATGGATCTCAAGTCCGATGACCGGATAATAGGTTGTGCCGCTTGGGGCCTTGATTTCTGACATGGGGCTATAGTAGCAAGAAAAACAGTATTTGTCATTATAAAACAACGCGAAAACGGAGGGTGTAAACCGCAGAATCACTCTGAAACGCATCCTCCGTTTTCGCTCGCTTTAGAACGTCGAGCTGATGTTGTAGATCGGCACAAGCACCGAGGCAAGAAGAGTTCCCACTCCCACGGCCAGAAGGATGATCATGACCGGCTCGATCATGTCCACGAGCGTATCCACGGCGTTGGTCACCTCTCGCTGGTAGAACTTGGCGAGGGTCGAGAGAATCTCTCCCAGGTTACCGGTCTCCTCTCCCACCTTCATCATCTGAATCAGGATGTTCGGGAACTGCTCATGCTTGGCAAAGGCTGCCGAGACAGGCGATCCTCCCTTCACGTCCTCAAGACTCTGCTGGATTGCCGCAAGGAAGACTCGGTTGTCCACCACGTCGCGCGTCAGCTCAAGCGCCTTGACCATGGGAATACCCGAGGCGAGCATGGTGTTGAGGTTGTCGGCGATTCGGGACAGATACAGCTTGGAGTAGAGGTTTCCGATATACGGGATCTCCAGTTTGACTCCGTCGAGCGCGGTCTTTCCCGTATCAGTTCGCGCGAACCTGATCAGGAAGAATATTCCGACAACGACACCCGCCAAGACGAACAGTCCGTAGTTGACCAGCAGCTCAGATACGGCGATCACGATCTTGGTGTACGTAGGAATGTCCTGGCCCGAGTCGATTAGGATCTGCGAGATCTTCGGGATAACCATGGTAAGCATGAGAACCATCACCGTCACGAAGGTAAAGATGATGAACGCGGGATAAATCAGGGCGTTTTTGGCCTTCTGTGTTACTTCGTATGAGCGGTCAAGGTAATCTGCAAGGAAGACGAAGGTCTCGTCGAGCTTTCCGGTCTCCTCTCCCGCCTTTACCATCGACACGTAGAACGAGTTGAACACGTCCTTGTGCCGCTCCATCGAGGCGGAGATCGAGTTTCCTCCCTGAAGGGACTCCGCGATGTCGTTTAGCTTTCGCGCGAGCTTGGGGTTTTC
>CBKWTF010000039.1:0-6948 GCA_966677695.1 uncultured bacterium
AGATGTCGACGAGCACGCCCATGACGCCGCAAATGCGCCCGTGCGCGTCACGCAGCGGCGCCACCGACAGCGTCATGTCGAGCATGGTGCCGTCTCGCGTTTGCCGAATGACCTCGACGCCGCTGAAGGCCTCGTCGAATTTGCCGGATACTCGTCCTCCGCCTTGACGACGTCGGAAGACCTCCTGCCTGCTCTGGGGAGGAGGCATCGTGGTTGGTGGTGAAGGAACTGGTTCTGCGAACGCTACGCCTGTAGCGCCGCCCGTCAGGGTGGTTGCGTTTCTGGATCCCATAAGGGACAAATACTATACAATAATATATATAAAGATGCAAGTACCTGATTGAAAAAAATGGGGAAATGTACTACAATCGACGTACCTTACGTACGTACTGTAGGGGTATTTGGAGACGTGGCTGAGTGGTCGAAAGTACCTCACTGCTAACGAGGCGTCCCGTAAAAAGGACCGAGGGTTCGAATCCCTCCGTCTCCGCCAATATATGGACAACATACAGAACAAAGAAATCGCCGATCTTCTGTTTCCGAATGTCTCAAGTGACATTGCGGCAATTGCGAGCGCGTATCCGCCGCGCGCGTTGTCTGCAGATGCCAAGGTGACGCGCTACGCGCCGAGCCCGACCGGCTTTCTGCATATCGGAAGCCTGTTCAGTGCCCTCGTCTCCGAGCGGGTCGCCCGCGCATCAGGCGGAGTCTTCTATCTGCGGATCGAGGATACCGACAAGAAGCGAGAGGTTGAAAACGGTGCGGCAGAGCAGACTGAGACCCTGATTCGGTTCGGGGTACAGATTGACGAGGGCGTACTGAACGGGACTGCTGTCGGTGAGTACGGGCCGTACGTGCAGAGCGAGCGAAAGGATATCTATCTTTCGTACGTTAAGCATCTGCTTGAGCAGGGAAAGGCATATCCATGCTTCTGCACTTCCGAGGAGCTTGAGGCGACCCGCGCAAAGCAGGAGGGTCTGAAGATCAGGCCTGGATACTACGGCGAATGGGCGGTACACCGCGACGATAGCATCGGTGATGTCAGAAAAAACCTTGCGGAGGGCAAGTCCTTCGTCGTGCGACTTCGATCGAACGGGAACTGGGACAACAAGTTCAAGTTTACTGATGAGATCAAGGGCGCGGTTACCGTAACCGAGAACGACCAGGATATCGTCATCCTGAAGTCAGAGGGTCTGCCGACCTATCACTTCGCGCACGTCGTCGACGACCATCTGATGGGAACGACGCACGTTCTTCGGGGAGACGAGTGGCTCTCGTCGCTGCCGGTGCATCTGCAGATGTTTCGCATGCTCGACTGGCCTGCGCCGAAGTATGGCCACATGTCTCCGATAATGAAGAACGACGCAGGAACGAAGCGCAAGCTCAGCAAGCGAAAGGATCCTGAGGCTGCAATCAGGTACTATCTGACCGAGGGGTATCCGAATGACGCCGTAATCGAATATCTTCTGAATATCGCAAACTCTGACTTTGAGGATTGGCGAAAGGCGAACCCCGACGCGCCGCATGCGGACTTCGTACTCAAGCTGAACAGGCTCAGCAAGAGCGGCGCGCTGTTTGACTTGAACAAGTTGATCGACATCAGCAAAAACGTTATTTCCCGCATGTCCGCATGGCAGGTCTATGACCTGACCCTGGAGTGGGCGCGCGAGAACGACTCTGACTTTGCGGGTCGGCTCGAGAGCCAGAAGGAGTACTTCATCCAAATTTTCAATATTGAGCGAGACGGGGCAAAGCCGCGCAAGGACTTCAGCAAGTGGTCGGAGGTCAAGGAGAGCGTCTCGTACTTTTTTGACGACCAGTTCGACGTCGCGTCTTTGAAAGACACGCAAGCGTTTCCGGCGCATCTTGAGAGGCATTTGGTTGCGGAGGTACTGCGCGCATACGCTGATCGGCTCCAGGGTGCCGCGTTTCCCGCAACTCGTGACGAGTGGTTCGAGGACCTGAAGAAGTTCGCGATCGAACGAGGATTTGCCGACGACATGCGGGCATACAAGGCAGAGCCTGAGAAGTTCAAGGGAAGTGTTGCCGACATCGCCATGATGCTGCGCGTCTCGCTGACTGGGCGCACCCAGACTCCCGACCTGTTCGAGATGATCTCGGTCATGACGGTTGAGCGAGTGGTTCGCCGACTGCGATCGGTTGCCGACATTCTTGCATAAGTCCCTGCTTGAGACGGTGTCCCCGCGTGATTTTTGGCCAAAAATCTGCTATAGTAAACGACTTCTATGGAACAGTCAGAGGCACAAGCAAGGCCGGTGAGACACGTGTTCTCACTGCTCAAGACCTACTGGAAACCGGTGGTCCTTTTGTCGTTCTCGACCATTTTGGCAAACGTCCTGTACCTGATCGTTCCGAAGTACATCTCATCCGGAATCGACTCGTATACCCTTGGCCGGGAGATCGGGCAGTCGTTCTACGTCCAGTTCGGCCTGATCTCGTTCGGAATATTTCTGCTTACGTACTTTCAGGGGATCTTCCAGACCTATCTTGCGGAGCGCGCCGCGTACGACATCCGCAACGACATGGCGGACAAGGTCTCGCGCATGAGCTACCGGCAAGTCGAGGACCAGACGCGGTCCAAGCTCCTGACGAACTTCACGTCTGACATCGACGCGATCAAGATGTTCCTCTCGTTCGCGGTGGCCATCACCATTTCATCCGTCATCGTGGTCATCGGAGCCGCGGGTCTTCTGCTCTCGATCAACTGGAAGCTCGCGCTCGCGGTGCTCGCGCTTCTGCCGCTTATCGGTATCTGCTTTGCCGTTGTGTTCACCAAGCTCGGGCCGCTGTTCAAGAAGACGCAGGAGATCGTCGATCGGTTCAACACGGTCATCGGTGAGAGCGTCGTCGGCGCGGCGGTTGTGCGCGTGCTGAACTCCGGTTCGGTGGAGTACGCGAAGTTCAGGAAGGAGAACGACGAGTCCAAGGAGACGAGCATGAGGATCCTCGGATACTTCGCGCTGATATTCCCGATCATCGGAATTGTCGCCAACCTCGCGTCGCTCATCATCCTGGTCCTGGGAGGGCATTACGTAATACAGGGGGCGATGACGCTGGGAGACTTTACGGCGTTCAACAGCTACGTATTCATTCTTATCTTTCCGATTATCATGCTCGGATTCATCTCGAGCACGATCTCGCGGGCGCAGGAATCATACGTGCGAATTCAGGACGTGCTCGGCGTCGACGAGGAGGCTGACGCCGGCCTTGTCACCGATGACCTGCGAGGGGACATAGGCGTGCGGGACGTGGTGCTTGAGTTCGAGGACCGCACCGTGCTTGACCGCGTTTCGTTTTCCCTGAGTGCAGGAACAAAGACTGCGATCATCGGACCTACTGCTGCCGGAAAGACCCAGCTTCTCCAGCTCATGCTCGGACTTACGACTCCGACATCCGGAGAGGTGCGGTACGACGGCAAGCCCATCAGGGACTACTCGCGCAAGACGATTCATGAGCAGGTCGCGTTCGTGTTCCAGGACAGCGTGATGTTCAACATGAGCATCAGGGAGAACATCGCGTTCGCAGAGAACGCCGACGACGACAACGTGCGCAGGGCCATCGAGACCGCCGAGCTCGGAGACTTCATCCATACGCTTCCAAAGGGGCTTGATACGATCGTGTCCGAGCGCGGGACCTCGCTTTCGGGAGGACAGAAGCAGCGCATCATGCTTGCGCGTGCGCTCGCGCTCAATCCGCGCGTTCTCTTCCTTGACGACTTCACGGCGCGTGTCGACGCGCAGACGGAGAAGAAGATTCTCGCAAATGTCGAGAAGAACTATCCGGGCATTACGCTCGTATCCGTGACGCAGAAGATCCAGTCCGTCGAGCACTTCGACAAGATCATTCTCCTGATGGAGGGTGAGGTCGTGGCTGAGGGGACGCATGACGAGCTCTCGCACTCGTCTCCGGAATACGTGCAGATCATGGAGTCGCAGAAGAGTACGCAAACATATGAATAGGAACATGAGCAACCAAAACGTACAGAAAAACTATTCGCTCAAGGACGGAGCGGACAGGGAATACAAGGGAACGGCACGAGGCGCGTTGCGCAAGATCGTTCCGATGCTCGCCCAGGAGAAGGTCGGCGTCATCGTCTCGTTCGTCGCGACGCTGCTCAACTCCGTACTTAACCTGGTCGGTCCTCTCCTGATCGGAGTTGCGATAGACCGGTACGTCGTGCCGGGTGACTATCCGGGCGTGCTTCGCATGGGTCTGATCCTGCTTGGCGTGTTCGCCGGAGCGTTCGTGACGAACTACGTCCAGATGCGCGTCATGGGAGGCGTGGCGCAGCGCGTGCTGTGGAAGCTGCGCAACGACCTGTTCGCCAAGCTGCAGGAGCTCCCGCTCTCGTTCTTCAACCAGAACAAGTCCGGAGACCTCATCTCGCGAATCAACAGCGACACCGAAAAGGTGAACGAGTTCTTCTCGCAGAGCCTGATGCGCTTCGTCGGAAGCGTGTTCATGGTGGGAGGCGCGGGAGTCTTCATCCTCTTCATCCATGCCAAACTGGCACTCGTGTCGCTGATTCCGGCAGTCTTTATTGTCATCTTCGCGCAGCTCGTGTCGAAGTGGGTCGGAAAGCACAACCGGCGAAGCCTGACTGCCAAGGGCCTTCTCAGCGCGGAGATCCAGGAGTCCATGTCGAACTTCAAGGTGATCCTGGCGTTCAATCGACGGGACTACTTCCGCGAGCGGTTTGAGAAGTCGAACAAGAAGAACTTCGACGCGGCGCTCGGAGCGGGAGTCGCCAACGAGCTGTTCACGCCGGTGTTCGAGTTCATGGGCAACGTCGCTCTTATGCTCATGCTGATCTACGGTCTGTATCTCATCGCGACCGGTCAGCTTGCGGTCGGACTTCTGGTGAGCTTTGTGATCTACGTGACTCGATTCTATGATCCGCTACGCGAGATGGCCCGCATGTGGGCGACACTTCAGTCTGCGCTTGCGGCCTGGGACCGAATCGGCGTGATTCTGAACTTCACCTCGGACCTCGAGATTGTTTCGGATGACACCAGGGACGGCAAGGGGCTGCTTGAGTTTCGAGACGTCTCATTTGAATATCTCGGAGGAAAGAAGGTGCTGAGCGACGTGAGCTTCGTGCTGGAGCAAGGGAAGACGTATGCGCTTGTCGGCCCGACCGGAGGGGGAAAGACGACGACCGCGTCCCTTGTCGCGCGCCTTTTCGATCCGACCTCCGGAACGGTATATCTCGACGGCACGGATATCCGCTCGTATGACGCCGCGGAGCGAACGCGAAGGATCGGTTTCATCCTGCAGGAACCGTACCTGTTCACCGGGACCATTCGGGACAACCTGACCTATTCGTCCGACATCCTGCTCGGCCTGTCGCCGGAGGAGTTCGAGAAGAAGATCGCCGAGGCCGGATTTGATCGGCTGCTTTCGCGATTCGATAAGGGAATCGATACCAAGATCGGATCCGTGGAGTCGCTGTCTCTTGGCGAGAAGCAGATCATCGCGTTCATGCGAGCCGTGCTGCGAGAGCCTGATATCCTGATCTTGGACGAGGCGACCGCGAACATCGACACGGTAACAGAAAACATTCTTGAGGAGATTCTTGAGCGACTTCCGTCCAAGACTACGCGCATCATCATCGCGCACAGGCTTAATACAATCGAGAACGCGGACGACATCTTCTTCGTCAACGGGACCCGAGTGAACGAGGCCGGGTCCATGGAGCATGCGGTAGACATGCTTCTTCACGGCAAGCGCGAGAGCTAGGTGGAATTTTTTGCTCAATTGACTACAATAAAACATATGAAACAAACACAACGGGGGTACATTGGAATTATCGTACTACTGGTCGTCTTTTTCCTGGGCATAGCGGTATATCTGGTAAAAAAGGACCAGAGGGAAGAGGTTCCGGTTCCGGATGTCATGCAACCGCCCGTAACCGAAGTCACCGAGCCTGCGGGAAACGACGAGATCAGGACTGCCGCTGACGAGTTTGCCGCAGTCGCTCCCGACATCAATATGGTCGAGTCCGTATGCGTGGGCGGATTCATCAACGAGGAGGTTGCGAAGCTGGGGGAAATCTCGGATGAGATAGTCTCGCTCCGGGTAATCGACCCAGTCACGGGAGATCGGGCGACGACGCAGGACGAGGCGGGAATCTCATGTCTTTCATCCTCGGGAAAGTGGGTGCTCTTTACCGCGCTCAACTCCGCGGATCCGGAGAACGAGCCCCTGTATTACTGTGTTGACTCGACGGGACGAAAGGGAAGCCTTGGTCTCGACAGGGATAACATGCGGTGCCTGAGTCCGGGCGTATAGTATACTTGGAGTATTGCTAGCTAACATATTTTTATAATGGAACACATGTTTTCAGGCTTCGGCGGATTTGGAAGTGGGTTCGGAGTCCTCACTGCCTTTACCGTTTTTGTCCTTGTCATGCTTTGGTCGCTGGTCTGGAAGGGGTTGGCGCTCTGGATTGCCGCGCGAGAAGACAGCAAGTCATGGTTTATAATTCTCCTCATTCTCAATACCTTCGGTATTCTCGAGATCATCTACATTCTGTTTTTCAGCAAGGCGGGAGGTGACTATGTGAATACGTGGCGGCAAAAGCGGACAAAGCCGCACCGTTCAGACGATGGCAAGCATGGGGATCAAGAGGAGATTTCCACAGACAAGACCGATAACAAGTAGCGTTGAATCGTAAGGTGCTACAATACTTTTGTTACCAAATAATCATTCGAATATGTTTGAAAAGTTGAAAAAGATGCTCGGTCTCGGCTCTCAGGAGCCTATGGCCGCTGCACCTGCGGATACGTCAGTTCTTCAGTCCCAGCCAGAAATTGCCGCAACCCAGAGCGTTGCGGCCAACGACGTTGTCATCAACGATATTCCTACCGGAACAGAAGCTGCACCGGGGGCAATGCCGGTTGTGGCACCGACACCGATTGAGGAGCC
>CBKWTF010000040.1:0-6908 GCA_966677695.1 uncultured bacterium
GCTTTTCTATGCATGTAAGAATTTTCACGTCGAGATCCGCAGGTATACGTCGCACAATATTTTCAGACAGGGTATGCGTATGGTTGAATCCCTTGTCGGCGGTCTTGGCGTGGTGCTGAGGTATCGGCACTACGAACAGCCGTGCGTTCGGTTCTGATTCGCGTATCTCGACGGCGCATTTCGTAACCCACTGCGCGATCTTTCTGCCAAACAGCCTGGCGGCGTCCTGGTTGTTGCGCTCCTTCAACTCGATGACGCAGTCCTTCACAAGCGAATCCTTGTAATGATACGGAGCGAACAAGCGCTCCTGGCGCTGTATGCGCGGTGTCAGCCTTCGCTCAAACTCGATATCCGTGCACTGCGCGAGGTATTTCTCAAGATACGTACGCGGAAAAACTATTTCCACACACAGGTCGAAAAACCTGCGCTTTTTGTTTCGGTTTGCCATATCCCGATGATATACTTATGGCATCTATCTATGGCTAATTTTCTTGATGGTTTCTTTAAAGGTTTTTCAAAAGGAAAAAGTCCGAGCGTGCTCGGCATAGACATTGGCTCTGCATCAATCAAGGTTGTTCAGCTTAAGCGCCAGAAAGGCCGCGCCGTCCTTGAGACCTACGGAGAAATCGCACTCGGACCGTATGCGGGCACGCAGATCGGCCGCTCGACCAAGCTGCCTGCCGCAAAGGTCGCGGAAGCCCTCACCGACGTGATGCGCGAGGCCAGCATTACGACCATAGATTCAGCAATCTCGATCCCCATGCGATCCAGCATGGTCTCCACCATCAGGCTTCCGAAGATGCCCGACAAGCAGCTTGGGCAGATGGTTCCGATCGAGGCCCGCAAGTACATTCCCGTACCGATTTCCGAGGTTTCGCTCGACTGGTTCGCCATTCCTACGCTCGAGAACGAGGAGGAGCAGATGGGTGAGGTCGACGGAAAGAAGGTTCCCATGACCGACGTCCTCGTGGTCGCCATCCACAACGACGTGCTCAACGACTTCAGCGCCATCGTGGCCAATGCCAAGCTCAACACCTCGTTCTTTGAGATCGAGATGTTCAGCGCCATCCGATCCGCGATCGACCCGGAGGACGCCCCCGCGTCCGTGCTCGTGTTCGACATGGGAGCTGCGGCGACCAAGACCTACGTCGTCGAGCGCGGAGTCATCAAGGAGTCGCACAGCATCAGCAAGGGCTCCCAGGACATAACACTCAACATCGCGAATGCCATGAACATTCCGATCGAGCATGCGGAGAAGCTCAAGCGCAACTTCGGCCACAATACGCCCGAGCAGGACAAGAAGATCGCAGATGTCATCGACCTGACGCTTGCCCCTATCTTTGCCCAGACGAACGCGGCCATCGTCAATTACGGTCGAAGATACAACAAGGTGGTATCAAAGATGATCCTGGTCGGAGGAGGATGCCTGCTCAACGGCTTCCAGGAGAAGGCGAACGAGAAGATCGGCGTGCCGGTGCAGGTAGCGCAGCCGTTCTCGCGCACGCAGGCGCCTGCCTTCCTGCAGGATATTCTCAAGCAGACAGGGCTCGCCTTCACGACGGCGGTCGGACTCGCGCTGCGCAAGCTGCAGGAGATAGAAAGTTAATAAATCGTTTTGTCAGTTGTGCAAAAGACCGTATAATTGTGATGAGTTATGGATTCTCAATTTAAAACTTCCTTCATACCAAAAAAGCCAATCGAGACGTCGGTCGACATGTCTGCGGGAGGAACTGCGCCGCGACGCGTCGGCAGGACTATCTTTTCCATAATCGGTACGTTCGTATTTATCGGAACACTTGCGGTATACGGTGCGATGTTCGCATGGCAGTTCAAGCTCAATGCGCAGATCTCGTCCCAGACCGCGAGCCTCCGAAAGGCCAAGGAGGAGTTCGACGAGCGGTTCATCCAGGAGGCGTCCCGCCTCAATACAAGAATCGTGGAGGGCGGAAGCATCATCGGAAACCACGTGTCCCCTTCGGCCATTTACGGCCTTCTTCAGGAATATACGCTTCAGACGATCTCGTTCTCGAACTTCTCCTTCTCTGACAACCTGGACGGTACGCTGACCGTTCGAGGGTCCGGACAGGCCGCGCGATATGAGTCCATCGTGCTCCAGTCTGACGCGTTCGGAAAGAGCGGATACCTGCGAAACGTGATCTTTACCGACCTGCAGGCTACCCAGGACAATGCCGCTATCGGCTTCTCGTTTGAGGCGACCCTTGATCCGCGGCTTATCCTGTACCGAAACTCATTGCCAGACGTAACGCAGCAGCCACAATAACATGAAGAGCCTTACGCCAATCATTCTCATACTGATCTCGGTCGCCCTGTTCTTTTTCCTCATTGATCCTGAGTACAAGGACGTGCAGGAACTGCAGGCCCAGGTCGAGGCGAACAACGAGACGCTCAAGATCGCCCGGGACCTCAGCGTCAAGCGAGAGGAGCTTCGAAACAAGTTCAACAACATCTCACAGGAGGAGCGAGCGGAGCTTGAGAAGCTTCTGCCTGACACGGTGGATAACGTGCGCCTCATTATCGACATCAACAACATCGCCGAGCAGTTCGGAATCGTGATCCGAAACATCAACATCAATGCGGACGAGGATACTGCGACTGCTGCCGGAACCGTCGGGGCCCAAGGCTCGACGTTCGAGGGCGTAATAGAGGAGAGCAGCGTCAAGTACGTGGACAAGTCCAAAATCGGAGTCATCACGTTCTCATTCTCTGTTTCGGCCAAGTACGAGGTGTTCCTGGAGTTCCTGCGCGAGCTTGAGGAGTCGCTTCGAATCGTCGACATCCGAAACATCCAGATCAGTCGAGGCTCTGCGGAAGGTTCGATCTATGACTATAACGTAACGATGGATACCTATTGGCTCAAATAATACGCTGTATGACACCGAAACTTAAAAAAATCATAATCGCAATCGTCGTCCTGGGAATCCTCTTCCTGCTCTATACGGTGTTCCTCAAGCCTGATCCGGAAGGAGAGGTGCTTGTGGTCGGCCGAAACTCTTCGGGCGGAGTCGGTGCGATTACGAGCCAGGATACGGCAGTGCTCGCCTCGCAGATCTCACAGGCGCTGCTCAAGATCGAGCAGATTACGCTTCATCGAGCCATCTTTGACGATCCGATCTTCGTGTCTCTTGAGGACCGCAGCCAGCCGATTGTCGACGAGCCGATCGGAAGGACAAACCCGTTTGCACCACTGGGAGATACCAGCGTCAACGTGACGACTCGAACCAACCTGAACATGGGCTCTTCTACTCCAGCGACCACCACGCCTTCCGTGCCGGCTACCGGAGCACCCGTCATCGTTAACTAACAGAGCCATATGAGTTTTCTTAACTTCCTCGCGACAAAAAACATAATATCGCCGGAGCAGATTCCTCTGCTCAAGGAGCAGGCCAAGGCAGGTGAAAAGAGCCTTGATGCCATTTTGTTTGAGGCCGGAGTAACGAAGGAAGACCTGCTGCAGACGAAGGGTGAGTACTTCGGCGTACCGTACCGTGACCTTGAGGGAATCAGCGTTCCTTTCGACGTGCTCAAGTACATCCCTGAGGAGTCCGCCGTGCACTACAAGTTCGTGCCGCTTGGCGTCAGTGACGGATTTCTTGAGGTCGGAATCGTAAACCCTGAAAGCATCGAGGCACGTGACGCGCTTAACTTTATCGCGACCAAGAACGACCTGCCGTTCAAGCTGTTCCTTATCTCGCAGGACGACTTCGACCAGGTGCTCGAGGTGTACAAGGGACTTTCGGGACAGGTTAACCAGGCCCTGACCGAACTCGAGTCCGAACTGTCCGAGGAGGAGAAGGAGATCAAGAAGCAGCTTGAGCAGGCTTCGCAGGGAAACGATGACACCCATCTCGTGGAGGATGCGCCGGTAACCAAGATCGTCGCAACGATCCTGCGCTATGCCGTGGAGTACGGCGCCTCTGATGTGCATGTCGAGCCGCTTGCCGACAAGGTGCGCGTGCGATTTCGAGTGGACGGCGTGCTCAATACGAGTATCGTGCTTCCGCCCAAGGTCGAAAGCGCGGTGGTCGCGCGTATCAAGATTCTTGCCCAGATGAAGCTCGACGAGAAGCGCAAGCCGCAGGACGGACGATTCCAGGCCCGAATCGACGGGCGAAAGATCGACTTCCGAGTCTCGACATTTCCCGTATATTTCGGAGAGAAGGTCGTGATGCGAATTCTCGACCAGTACAAGGGCGTGAAGAAGATGGACGAGCTCGGTCTGTCAGATCGCTATCTCAAGATGCTCAAGGAGGCGATTGCCGAGCCGTACGGAATGATCCTCATCTCAGGACCGACAGGGTCCGGAAAGTCGACCACGCTGTACTCTATTCTGGGAGAGCTCGACACGTCGACCAAGAACGTGCTGTCACTTGAGGATCCTGTCGAGTATACCGTAGAGGGTGTGAGCCAGTCGCAGGTGCGTGCCGACATCGGATATACGTTCGCGACCGGTCTTCGAACAACGCTGCGACAGGATCCTGACATCATCATGGTGGGAGAGATCCGAGACGGAGAGACCGCCAAACTCGCCATCCAGGCTGCGCTTACCGGACACCTCGTGCTTTCGACTATTCACACCAACACCGCCTGCGGTATCGTGCCGCGACTGATCGACATGGGCGTCGATCCGTACCTCATTCCACCGACTCTTGTTCTCGGAGTCGCGCAGCGACTGGTGCGCAAGATCTGTCCTGGCAGCGGGGATCCTGTTCCGGTCGAGGGAAGCCTCAAGTCGATGATGGACAGTATGCTTTCCGATCTTCCTGACCAGTTCAAGGGTGAGATTCCGCAAAGCGGGGAGATCCTCAAGATCAAGGCGACACCCGACTGTCCGAACGGTACCAAGGGTCGAGAGGCGGTGTTCGAGATGTTCAAGATGACCAAGGAAATCGAGGATGTCGTGCTCAAGAACCCGGTCGAGTCTGAGATCTACAAGGTCGCACGACAGCAGGGACTTATCACCATGAAGGAGGATGCGGTCCGCAAGATGATGCAGAAGATCATCCCGTTTGAGGAGATAAACGAGCTGTAGTCCTGCGGCACGACTTTGTTTTCTGGTCACGCAGTGGCGTAGGAAACAAGAGGTGCCCTTGCGGTACGAATTTATTCCCCAAGCCGTAACGCAGCTTGGGGAATAAGAAGTAGTCTTGTGCTATACTTTTAAGCATGACAGACACACCGAAAAAAATTGTTTTTATTGACGACGACAAGTTCTTGCTCGACATGTACGTGACGAAATTCAAGACTTCAGGGTTTGAGGTAACGGCATTTTCTTCGGCACAGGAGGCGCTCGACAAGCTGAAGGAGGAAGGGGCGACGTACGATGCGGTCGTGTTCGACATCATTATGCCGGGCATGGACGGATGGACGTTTGCTGCCGAATACCGCAAGCTCAACCTGCATCCTGAGGCGAAGTTCGTGGTACTCAGCAACCAGAACCAGCAGGAAGACATGAAGAAGGCGGAACAGTTCAAGACGGACCTCTTTATCGTAAAGGCGCTTAAGACCCCTTCGGAAGTCGTTCAGGAGATTAACAAGATTTTATAAAGTCGCATCGCATGGAATATAAGAACTTTCTAGACCAACTACTTAACGCCGTTGTCACGCAAAGCGCGTCGGACCTTCATTTTTCGGAGGGAAGATATCCCACGCTCCGGGTCAACAACGACCTGATTCCGATGCTCGATACGCGGATCCTTGAGAAGGGCGATACCGCGGGACTCCTCAAGCACCTGGTCTCGAAGGAGCTTATCGAGCGGTTCGAGCAGAACCTGGAGCTCGACTTCGCATACGAGCACACGCAGGGCAACCGATTCCGAGGAAGCGCGTTCGTACAGCAGGGCAAGGTCGGCGTGGTGCTTCGACTCATCTCAAACAGAATCCCTACGCTCGAGGAGCTCAACCTTCCCGAGGTGCTGTACGACTTTACCCGAAAGAAGCAGGGATTCTTCCTGCTCGTAGGACCGGTAGGACAGGGAAAGTCCACGACGCTCGCATCCATGATCGAGCAGATCAACCAGGAGCGCGCCGACCACATCATCACGATCGAGCGACCGATCGAGTACGTGTATACGCAGAAGAAGTCGATTATCGACCAGCGAGAGGTGCCGCTTGATACCAAGGACTTCTATACTGGACTTATCGGAACGCTGCGACAGGACGTCGACGTGATTCTTGTGGGAGAGATGCGCGACAAGGACACGATCCAGGCCGCGGTGACCGCCGCCGAGACCGGACACCTCGTGCTCTCGACCCTGCATACCAACAACGCGTCCCAGACGATCGACCGAATCATCGACTCGTTTCCGGCGGAGCAGCAGGACCAGATCAGAACCCAGCTCTCGACCTCGCTGCTCGGCATCTTCTCCCAGCGACTTGTGCCTCGCGTGTCCGGAGGAATGATTCCGGCATACGAGCTGCTTATCAACAACAACGCCGTTGCGAACCTTATCCGTGAGAAGCGAACGCATGAGATCGATACGATTATCGAGACGGGTCGTGACGTCGGTATGATCGACATGAACCGAACGCTTGCCGATCTTGTCCGAAAGGGTGAGATTACGGCAGAGGATGCGTTCGCGTACTCCGTAAAGCCTCAGGTGCTTGAGAAACTGATGTAAACCATATGCCACTTTTTGTATACAAAGCAATCGATAAGGAGGGACAGCCCAAGTCGGGAACCGTTGAGGCCGTAAACGTGGACGTGGCGATCGGATCGCTGCAGCGGCGCGGATTCATCATCTCCGCCATCAACGAGGCCCAGGCCCAGAAGTCACTTCTTGGAAAGAACATCACTTGGTTTGAGCGTGTCAGCAATAAGGAGATCGTGATCCTCTCACGCCAGCTGGCGACGCTCTTTGACGCGCAGGTGTCAGCGCTTCGCGTCTTCC
>CBKWTF010000041.1:0-6551 GCA_966677695.1 uncultured bacterium
CGCGCATCGCGCACACGAATTCGGATTCGCCCAGGATCAGGCTCTTCACCTCGTCGGACTTTGGGTGCCGTGCGAACACGGACTTCGGAATTCCCACTCCTGACTTTGAGATGATCTGCAGACTTCGCAGCTTGTCTCGGGATCGAATCAGCGCGGTCGACGTCAGGATTGACTCGACACCCATAAGGTCGAAGTGGCGAATCACGGCGGATCCGTATGACGTCACCGACGCTCCGATTCGCGGGATGATGACATCCACTCCCTTTACCTCCTCGCCCTTGATGCGGATGCTCGGCTTTCCCTTCTCCATGACAAGATGGCACTTCGTATGGTCGATGATGACGACCTCGTGTCCTCGCTGTTCGGCAGCCTCAACAAGCCGACGCGTCGAGTAGATCTGCGGACTTCGTGATAGGATTGCGATTTTCATGTATTTTTAAATTTTTTCTAATTATTCGGTAAATGTCTTGCTTGCGTCGATGATGAAGTGTTTCTTGATGATCTTGCGTCCCAGAAGGATCGGATAGCGCAGGTCCTTACGGTTGGTCAGGCTGAGCTTGGCCTTGAGCTCCTTGCCCTTGAGCACGATGGTCGCCGGCACCATGTATCGGTGCTGCACCGTTCCGTTCGAGGACCTGATGCTCTTCTCCTCGAACGTATCAGTCTCATAGACCTTGTTATGAAATTCCGGATGGTCCTCGTCCAGGAGCACGAACCGTATCCAGTCCTTGCCGTCACGCTCGAACTCGCTGACCAGGCTGACGTGGATGGCCCCGTTGTACGCGCCCGTGTCGATCTTGGCCTCGATCCCAGAGAGATTGAACTCCGGTATGTCTACCCGTTCGAGTCTTCCGATGATGTCTTTCTTAAAGCTGTCCGGCATGGTGTTTTGAAATAAAAAATCCCCTATCGTTCGGGGAACTTTGCGTATTTTGAACGTTTTTGGACATATGTCAAGGAAAAGTTAGTGAGGAGTCGAATCGATGCGCGGAGCCTCCTAAGTATACCAACGGGTCATATGGGCAAGCAATCCCTATTCGAGCTCCGTCTCGACCTCAAGGGTTGTCGAGGCGGTGCCGGTCGCAACGGCGTCGTCATCACCCTCGACCGTGTCGGTTGCATCACCCGTCTGCCCGGACTCATCGTCAGACTGACCAGGCTGCGCAGTCGGTGTCTGCCGCGTAGTCGTCGCCCGGACTGCGGTATCCGCATCGGCCAGCTGCTCAGGCGTCTCCACGGGCGCTCCGACAAACACGAAGTACCCTGCCGTCACAAGCAGGACGACAATCAGGAGAACCGGTACGATATAGCCTTTGGCGGTGGTATACATATGCGTTTTGGTACTACCTGTATTGTACCCCTTCTGGGGGTCAGGTAAAGGTTGACTTGTGGGTGCGCCAGAAACCGTACTAAGGCCCCGGGGCTTTATTTTTCCACATATATGTGTTATACTGGCCTTTCATCTTGATTAAAAGATAACCAACGTAATCTTGCCAAAATACAATTCAAAAAATTCAAAGGACCGAATCAACATCAATGAGTGGATCCGAGCCAAGGAGCTTCGGGTGCTCGGTCCTGAGGGAGAGAATTTTGGCGTAATCAAGACTAGTGAAGCCCTTTCAAAAGCAAGAGAGTTAGAACTCGATTTGATTGAGATATCACCCATGGCGGTTCCACCGGTCGCAAAGATCATGGACTATGGTAAGTATCAGTACGAACAAAGCAAAAAGCTCAAGGCCCAAAAAGCAAAGGCCCACAACGTCGAGGTGAAGAGTATCCAGGTAAAAGTGGCTACTTCCGAGAACGATCTCGGCATCAAGGCGAAGCGGGCGTCCTCATGGCTTGCCGAAGGACACCGAATCAAATTGGAGCTCTTCCTCCCAGGACGAAGCAAATATCTCGACAAGAACTTTCTTGAAGAGCGTCTGGCGAGGATTCTCAAGCTTTTGACAGTCGACTACAAGGTCGCTGAAGAAGCAAAAAAAAGTCCTAAGGGCCTCACGATGATAATAGAAAAGGCTAAATAGCAATTATGAAAACAAACAAGTCATTCACAAAGCGACTGAAGGTAACGAAGAACGGAAAGATCATCAGTCGACAGGCCGGTCAGAACCACTTCAACGCCAAGGAGTCCGGACAGGCAAACCTTGCGAAGAAGCGGTCCCGAAAGATCGAGTTCTCAAACCAGGTTACCCGACGATTTTTACCAGGTATGAAGGCAGAAAAGTAATATGTCACGAGTAAAACGAGGAGTCATTTCAAACAAGACTCGAAAGAACAAGCTGAAGATGGTGAAGGGGTACCGATTCGGCCGAAGCACGAAGGAGGCACAGGCGAACGAGGCGATCCGACACGCAGGAAAGTCTGCCTTCAACGACCGACGAAAGAAGAAGGGAAACTTCCGAGCGCTCTGGATCACACGGCTCAACGCCGCCCTACGACCGTTCGACATCTCGTACAGCCGATTCATCGACAAGCTGCACAAGAGCGAGATCAAGCTGAACCGAAAGGTTCTTTCAGAGATCGCGCGAACGAACCCGGAGAGCTTCGAGCGAATCGTGAAGCAGATCATCAAGTAATCTTTCAGAAGATACACAAAAGTGAAAGGCGCGCCCTGCAGGGCGCGCCTTTTGCGCTGCGAACTGCCGAAGTCCTTCAGCCTCTGGCAGACCGAATCATCCTTCGCACGCGACCGATTCCGAAGGCGATCATTCTGCGGGTCTTCTTCCGCTCATGGTTCCCCGGAATCTTCCGGCAGTTGTCCATGTCCTGCAAGAGCCACTCGTGCACGTCCAGAAGATAGCTCAGACCAGTGAATCCGGCATCGACCCATAGCATGGTCTTGGCATGATTGTGACGATGATACTTCTCCTCGTCACCTTTGGCCTCGCTGTCTCCCTGCTTCATCCACTTTTCCTCAAGGTCACGCGCTTCTTTGGCATCAGGATTATCACTGCCTATCTCAGCAGGATAACCCAGGCCATTTTCGGCAAACCGCTTGTAGGCTTTGATAACCTGCTCGCGTGTTACCCGTCCGGTTGGTTCGTTGCTCATGATTGGTTGAATGTACTTGGTTAGTACCATACAACGATTTTATAAAAAATCAACCTCTCTTAGAGTTCGACAACCTCCCCCTCATCAGGCACAACTGCCTCCACTCCCAGGTAGTCCCTGATGCGCTGCGCGAGGAACATCGACGCTTTGGGCTCGCCCATGCAGACGAACACCTTCCTGAGCTTGGCTCCTACCGCCTCCACGTAGCCGAGCAGCTGGCTCGAGTCAGCATGCGACGAGTAGCCGTCCACCTGTATGATCTCCGCATTTACCGGCACGTCGGTTCCGTCGATATACACCTGCTTCTGTCCTTCCAGGATGCGTCGTCCGAGCGAGCCCAGTATCTGATGGCCGATCAAGACGAGCGCGTTGTCCTTATTCGGAAGATACCGCTTCTCATGTGCGGTGATGCGGCCCCCCTCGCTGATGCCGGACGCGGAAATGATGATCTTGGCGCCTCGTACGCGATCGATTGCCTCCGACTCGCTCTTGTGAAGGGTGAACTTGAGCTTCGGAAAGTCGAAGACGTCGTCTCCATTCGCAACCTGGTCCCGCACCGTTTCGTTGAAGAGCTCGGTGCTGCGGGTATAGATCTCAGTCAGTCGGATGGCAAGTGGCGAGTCCAGAAAGATCGGCACTTTCGGAATCTGTCCCTGCTCCACCAGGTCGTTGAGCTCGGTCAGGAGCATCTGCGTCTTCTCGAGCGAGAAGACGGGCATCAGGATCGTACCGTCCCGCTTCACGACCTTTGAGATGATGTGCTTGAGCTTCTGCTTGCGCTCGTCCTTCTGCTCGTGCTCACGGTCTCCGTATACGCTTTCCATCACGAGATATTCGGTCTCGAATCTTGTGTCCGCATCGGGCAGCAGCGGGTTCGGCGAGTTGCCCAGGTCTCCGGTAAAGGTGATTCGTTCGCCCGTAGCCGTATTCGTAAATACGAACGCGCATGATCCGAGAATATGCCCCGTGTTGTGCGGCACGACCGACACGTCCGCACTTATGTCAAAATTCTTGCCGTACTCGATCGTCTCCCACCTGCTGAACGCGTCCTCAAGATGAGACTCGTAGTACAGGGGCTTGGTGTTCTTGCGCTCTGACTGCATCTGGTTGATCGCCAGCGCGTCCTCGAGCATCAGCCGGGCAAGGTCGCGCGTAGCCTCCGTGGAATAGATGGTCCCGCTGAATCCGTCCCTGATCAGCTTGCCGATGCGGCCAACATGGTCGATGTGCGCATGCGTGACGAACAGGTACTGCGTGCCGGCGGCGTCATATCCGAAAGAGTCATAGTTGGGATCGATTCCGTCCCGGTACACGCCCTGGATCAGCCCGCAGTCGACAAGCAGCTTGGTCTGTCCGACCTGCAGGAAAAAGTTCGCACCAGTCACGTCCCCCACTCCGCCGTAGAACCCGACGGTAAAGCTACTCTGCCCTCGCCCTGAGTCGTTTGTCATAATATAAAAATCCGATTACTGATCCGATACTGTCCATCACCAGGTCCAATATTGTGTCCACCTGTTCCGCCAGTACGAACGGGTCGGTAAACCCTACGAATATCTCCCACAGCTCCCACACCACGCCGACCGCAAACACCGAGATGACGACGAAGGCCAGAAGGAACATCTTGCGCGGCAGCGTACGAGGAGATATGCCTGCCTTCTGCAGGAGATACACGACGATCAGCGCCCCCAGAAACCCTCCGAACAGGTGCAGCGCCGAGTCCAGCCACGGAATGGTCCAGAAGACGTAGAATTTGAATGACGCCGTGCCCAAGGCCGCGAAGATGACCGACAGCCATACGATATGCCCCAAAATTGACCCTTTCTTCATTGGTATAAGTATAGCATGTCAGGACTATCAAAAAGCCCACCATGCGGTGGGCTTTTTGATAGGCGGCCGGTATGTACCCTAGTTAAAACCTAGGTGGGCAGCCGCAGGATACGCGAATCAACGTGCACCGATATAAGCCAGCCCTTAAACATATATAAGCTAGAAACATCCGGCCGCCTACCTCTAGTATAGCATACTTTTTGAGCCTTGTTTTGTTGTAAAATAAGGATTATTTGAGCATTCCGGTACATGCTCCGGCCGCTACTCCAACGTACCGTCGATGTTCACGTCGTACAGGATCTCCTCGGCAACCAGGCGGTACGTGACAAGCTCCTCGGGTCCAAACCAGACCGCGATCTCCTTCTGGGCATCCTCGACACTGCTTGAGGCGTGCACCACGTTGCGCACGCTTCTGCCCTCGCCGTTCGATATCTCGTACGAGTCATGGACAAAGTCTCCGCGAATGGTACCGACGTCGCTGGTGCGCGGCTCGGTGCTTCCCACAAGCTTGCGCACCACGTCCACGGCATGCGCACCCTGCCAGACCATGGCAACTACAGGACCGGACGTGATGTAGTTCTGCAGCTTGTGCAGGATCGTTCCGCCGTGTGTCATGGCGTCGATTCCGCTGACGTCCTTGCCTGCCCGCGCCTCGGCGTCCAGCGCCTTGCGCCCCGTCTTCTCTACCCAGTCAGGATCGATGGTATAGTGTGCCACGACTTTCTCCTTGGTCGGCAGCTCGAACTTGATGGCGACCAGCTTGAAGCCGACACGCTCAATGCGCTTGATGACCTCTCCTATCAGGCTACGCTGTACGCCGTCAGGCTTGATAATGACCAGCGTCTGCTCTTGTGTGTATTTCATGATTATATGTGACGATTAGGAACGCGTTTTATTTTGGCATAAAAGATGGTAGATTGGAATGAGGTAGAACAATCCCTCAACAACAGATGGACGTAATTGCACATTCCTAATCCGAAAGATTGCATCGAACAGAACACACCAGTATCTCATGAGCGGACACGATAACACCGAAGAAAAATCGGAGCAAGAGAATGACTTGCTCCTTATGCCGAAAGGTCCCTGGGATCATTCTCAAACCAGTCCCGTAAAACTAGACGGGCCCGGATGGTTACCAGGAGAACCTCTAAAACCTGACGATCTCGAATCACTGAGAATGTAAAGGGGGCCAGAAACGCCGGACATGTCCGGCGTTTTTTTCTTTTATTTCGTCAAGATAACCGGCCCCTTGTCCGTCACGGCAACCGTGTGCTCGAACTGGGCCGAGAGGCTGCCGTCCTTGGTCGAGAAGGTGTAGCCGTCAGACTCGAGCTTGATCTTGTGCGTTCCAACTGCGAACATCGGCTCTATGGCGATGACGAGTCCTTCCTTAATATGCTCGCCGGTTCGCGGATCCCCCTCGTTAGGCACGTATGGGTCCTCATGGATACCGTATCCCACGCCGTGTCCCGCCAGTCCCTCGACGACATACATGCCGTCCTTATCTGCGCGTGCCTCTATCGCGTGCGAGATGTCACCGATCTGCTTGCCGGCCTTGGCGTTCTTTATGCCGGCATAGAGCGCCTCCTCGGTCGACCGCAGCAGCTTCTTGGCCTCCTTACTGATCTCGCCCACCGGATACGTCCAGGCATGGTCCAGATAGTACTTCT
>CBKWTF010000042.1:0-6389 GCA_966677695.1 uncultured bacterium
CGATGACCGCCGCGATGACGAAGAGGAACACGAACTGCAGGCCGCCGAGCGCCTGCACCAGCGACACCTCCCCGATCTCGATCGCCTTGATCAGGAGGATTCCGGCGATTCCCGCAATCACCTTGTTCCCAAGCAGGATTGCGCCGGTACTCCTGATATGGCTCTCCCTGCGCTGGGATCCGAGAGTCTTTCGCACCTGCGGGAACGCCAGCAGGCCGAACGCCAGCACGGACGTCACGACGCTGAACCAGAAGAACCCGGTATCGAACGACGTGGCGTGCAGGGCGATCTTCAGGAGAATGCTGTGCAGGGCGAACCCGAGTCCTCCCGCAAGCGTCCACAGGAACACCCTTCTGCTGAAGCGCAAGTGCGAGATGGTCAGGGTTCCTATGACGAGCAGCGCGAACCCGAGCACGAACGTCGGAGGCAGCACAAGACCCTGGAACAGATAGCCGATCATGAGCGCAAAGATCGCCGAGAACGACCCGACGACCGGCACTACGTCGGAGGCGTCGTTTCGCTTGAGCGCGGAGAACATGGCATGCAGCGCACCCAGTTGCGCGAAGGAAGCGCAAACAAGTACCGCAAAGATCCCGGAAGACGGCACCGTAACGTTGTCGAGGCTCGGAAGCGCGGCATTGTCCGCAAAGAGCGCAGGTACGTATGCAAGAATCCCAAGGAACGTCAGCGCTCCGGTGTAGAACACGTACAGCACCGGGGTCGTCACCTTCTTGGAGGTGACGAGATATTTGTCAAAAAGCGCGACGATCGAGTTCAGGAACTGCGCAAGAATTGTAAGGGAAAGCCATGACATGCGGTTAGTCCGTTATGAGAGCGTTAGTCTCGCAGATCTTCTTGTACGCGTACGCCGAGGGGCGCGGCGTACGCTGCATGGTCTCCATGTCCACGGCGACCAGCCCGAACTTCTTGGTGAAGCCGTGCGACCACTCGTAGTTGTCGAGCAGCGACCAGTACATGAACGCCTTCACCGACGCTCCGTCCTGGATGGCGCGGTGCACGCTCTTCACGAGCCCCTTGATGTACTCCTCGCGGAACTGGTCCTTCTCGTCCGCAAGGCCGGCCTCGGTCACGCGCAGGTCGAGTCCGTACTTAGAAGCATGCCTGAGCACGTGATACAGACCTTCCGGATAGAGGTCCCACTCCATGTCGCTCTTCACGTACTTCTCGCTCTTGCCGTACTCGCTGTGGAAGTAGTAGTTGATGTCGAGGACGTCCATGTGCCTGTAGGTGCGGTTGAGGAAGTACTCGTTCCAGAACCAGTGCGTCACGCGACGCGCGATGTGGTAGAAGACGTTCCAGCGGGAGGACTTGGACACGTGCATGTAGATGTTCTGCTTGACCACGCTGATCTGAACCTCGTCTCCGTGCTTCTCCTTGATCTGGTCGTACGCCATGTTGTGTCCGCGGATCAGCCCGTGCAGCACGCGGAAGAAGGCCTCGACCTTGAAGATCTCGAACGGCGGCCACTGTCCCCAGAGGTATCCCATGTCCGAGTACACCAGCGGCTCGTTGATCGTCGCGAAGTTCCTGCAGTACGGCTTGAGATGGTCCACCACGAACGCGCAGTATCGGGCAAAGAACCCGACGTTGTCCTTCTTGGTAAAGGCGCCTTTGTTCACGAACCAGATCGGCAGCGTAAAGTGGAACAGCGTCACGAACGGAACGAGCCCGTTGTCGGCCATGGACTGAAGCACCTTCTTGTAGTGCTCGATTGCCTCAAGATCGAATTTTCCCTCCTCCGGTTCGATGCGCGCCCACTCCACCGAGATACGGTGGCAGGTATGCCCCAGACTCTTGGCAAGCGCGAAGTCCTCCGCGTAGCGGTTGTAGTGGTCGACAGCCTTGCCCGCAGGCACCACGCGACCCTTGCGGGCCGCCTCGGCCCAGTCACAGTTCTCAATTCCGCCCTCCACCTGATATGCGGCCGTCGCGGCACCCCATAGGAACCCGTCCGGAAATTTCAAAGCTTCTTTCATGGGGAAAGTATACCATGCGTCTTAGGGCAAAATAAAAGCGCCTGACCTCGCAAGAGGTCAGGCGCCCAAAACCCGAAAAAGCGGTTCACTCTCAGATATTCCTTCTCAGTTTCCTGTGCCGAAGAAGTCTCATCTGGTAGAACCCGGTCTGGGTTTTGACATGGTAAAGCATCTGGTCCGATTCGTCCTGAGTGACTGATTCGACTTCCGATGACGAGAACCCCTGGTCGGAAATCTCCATACGCTCGCCAAGTTTCGGAAGCCCACTGACAGGATCCAGGTTTTCCTGTGACAAAAAGCCCCTGACACATCTACCTATCGGCACGCCGTTGCGAGCAGAATCTCCGTTCTTGCCGCCGGTCTTTCTCAGCGCCACCAGAACGTCCCACGTACAAGGAACTGTTTTCATATGTACAGGTTATACAATATAAATATATTATGTCAAATATAATCCCGTTTTCTGGCACAGGACGACCAAACCCATGACAAATCCCCTTTTTTCTGCTACTATGTCGCTACCTAACGGGAGCCGCTTGCTGCCAGGCCGTCCGGCTCCCCAGGTGACACGCATTCCCCGATCGTCTAATGGTAGGACTACGGTTTCTGGCACCGTCAATTGAGGTTCGAGTCCTTATCGGGGAGCCTAAGTTTTGGTGACATTTCGAGTCGCTTTTACCCTTATTTTAAGCCATTCGTATTTTCGATTTTTGGCTGGTTTTGCCAACAAGGACGAAGTTCGAACTTTTTGAATAAAACATTGCTGGGCTGTATACTTGATTTATGAGAAAAATTCTAGGAATCGCTTTCATAATCATCGTGGCGTGCATCATCCTTAGTAATCCAAGCAGGACAATCGCAAACTGGTTCTGGCCAGAAAGCCCGGCACCTTGGGAAGACATAAATGCCATATACTATCCGGACATCAATAACCTTACCAATGACGTACGCAATCTCGACATTGGTTCCATTGAGGCGTGCCGCAACTGGGCCGAAGAACGGGCAATCGAGAACGAGGATCCAAA
This sequence comes from uncultured bacterium, assembly GCA_966677695.1. Lineage (GTDB taxonomy): Bacteria > Patescibacteriota > Minisyncoccia > Phycocordibacterales > JAACPR01 > JAULZV01. Next base: position 3,020 of record CBKWTF010000042.1, read on the forward strand.
CATGCTGCGTAGCGACTACGAATGTGGCGTGAGCTGCAAGCCGATGAGTGGTGGAATTTACAGGTGTCGTATTACGGTAGAATAATATAACATGTCAGAAAATTTTGATTGGAAGAAGTATTTAATAGAATGTCTGCAATCAACAGACTACTGCGCTATTGCGACAACAGGAATTGAAGGCGTCTGGAATAATCCGGTTCATTTTGCATGGGACGAATCTTTCAATCTGTATTTTATTTCTCAAATGCGCTCAACACACATGAGAAATCTTTCTAATGACAAGCAAGTCGCAGTTGCAATTTACAAAACGGAACAGAAAGACGACTTAATCGGTATCCAAATAAAGGGAAAAGCAGAAATTCTTACCGGAAATCCAGGAGCAATTAAAGAAGCTCACAATATCTATTACGCACGCGTCGGTATTGACAAAACACCAGACGATTCGTCTTGGATTTTTGTGAAAATCATTCCAGAAAAGGTTTCTTATTTTGATACTCGACACTTTGGAGAAAATCGACAGGAAGTTCCCCTTGATGCAATTAAATAAACCTCAAGGATATGCGTGGAAATGTTTGAAAAGATCAGAACTGCATCCATCCTCATGAATACAATCCTATGAAGCATCAAAATCATTTTATGATGTGTTTACCAAAGATCTAAAGTCAAGAACTAATCTTTTCCAATTCCGAGAATCCCCCTAAAGTCTTTCTCGATATCCCGTTTAAGCTCTGGAATCTGCTGCTGCATTATATTCCACGCCTCACTCCATTTATCCACTCCACCAAGCCCCGGATTCGATACATCTCGGTATTGATAATTGGTCCAAACCTTAAACAGAGTTTTGTTGAATTCATCTAATCTCTCGGCAATTTCCTCATCAAAGAAAAGTCTGTTTTCTCTGTAATGATCGGAGAAGCGGTTTGCGCTTTGGGCAGCAATCTTTCTCTTTTCAGGTTCCGTAGGTTCTCCGGCTAATTGAAGGGGGTTAATCAATGAAGATAGATCTTTTTCTGCATTGAAGAGATTGCGGTAAACATCCTTAATGATTACGGCCCTCTCACCCTGGAGCTTTTCGTAGCGAACGCGATCCTTGAATGCTTCCCGTTCGAGCTTGGACTTAAATTCTTCTGCACCTCTTGTAAAGAAACCATCGATCAAATGCCTCGCGATCAAGACGATCGCGGTGGTAAATAGACTACTCGCCACCACAAACTGGCCTATATTCAATAACGTATCCATGGACACATTGTACCAGAAAACATCTGGCTACATTCGCATGCGCCGTTTACTAGGTCTCCCACCCGGAAACCTATCCGCGTACTTGTCGAGTATCGATCGGAACCAGGGATCATCGTCTCCTGCCCACTGTGGATAAGTTTGAAAAAAGGTTCGAAGTGCGTCCACTCCGGTGAGCATTTTACAAAAAATTGACTTTTTAAATTAATCGTGTTTTCATCATTAACAAATGAACGCACTGTCCGTACTTTTGTGGGCCATTGTTGCACTGACTGTTCTCGTAATCATTTACAGGAAACTCACCTACACGATAAGTGTTGATACGTACGAGTATCTCACCGTCATTTCATTTGAATGGAAAAGCGGTAGAGAGATTCGTCAGGAAATACAGCGCAAGAAAAGAGGAAGGGTAAGCGGACCGAGATTTTATCAGCAACTTTCTCAGCTCGAGAATGAAGGGCTTATCGAGCGTCGCATAATTTCCGGGGAGTGCGAAGGCCAGACAATCGCAATAACCCAGTTCCGCAAAATCATCAGCAATAACCGAACGGGACCGAAGGAGACCGGCGAAGAAAGCTCGTCCCCTCGGGAACTTGTCCCAGTCGGCACATAGGCCCGCCCACAGGAAAACTCCGCTGTAGTGGCGGGTTTTCTTTTTGGAAAGGTGCACAATCCCCGTTGACCGTAGGGCTGAGCGGAGGTAGTATCGAGAATGGAACTATGAGAATCCATTCCAAATCCAAATCGGGTGGCAGCAAGAGCCACGGAAACGGAAAAGGACTGAAGCCCGGCACCCAGCGTGCCAAGGACAAGGGCGGACAGACCGGACGAAGTCCGGTTCCGCAATACAAGGGCCACAAGTAACGGGGAAGGCCTTCGTTACGTGACAGCCTGCAGCCGCGCATCCTCCCAGATGCGCGGCTCTTTATTTTTACTTGATCCTCTTTTTGGTATAGTATGCCCCGTACGCCTAATGCTTATCGCCATTATTTTATATGAAAATCGGAATATTTGACTCGGGACTCGGCGGACTGCTCATAACCAAGGCGCTTGTACGAAATCTTCCGCACTACGACTACGTCTTTCTGGGCGATACCAAGCGCGTACCGTACGGCAACCGGTCGCATGACACCATCTATGAGTTCCTGCGAGAGTCCGTGGAGTACCTGTTCGGACAGGACTGCCAGCTGGTTATCGTCGCCTGCAATACGGCCTCGGCTCAGGCGCTGCGGCAGATCCAGCAGGACTACCTGCCCGCCCACTATCCGGACAGACGCGTGCTCGGTGTGCTGATTCCTGCATGCGAGGTCGCCCTTCAGAATCCGGATCAGATGCGGGCAGAAGACGGCGGGAGCAAGAGGACCACGGACAGGACCGTGGGCGTGCTCGCGACGAACGCGACCGTCGAGTCCAATGCCTTCGTACGAGAGCTCAAGAAGATCGCATTGCGGACAAAGGTGCTCCAGCGCCCTGCCCCGCTGCTCGTCCCCTTCATTGAGAACGACGCGACTGACCTGGTGCTGCCGGTACTGAGACAGTATCTTGCTCCGTTCAAGGGAAAGATCGACACGCTTATTCTCGGATGCACCCACTACCCCATTCTCAAGAAGCAGATCTCGGACATTGTCGGAAAGAAGGTCAGGGTTATAAGCCAGGACGAGCTTCTTCCTTCAAAGTTAAGAGATTATCTCGAGCGGCATCCAGAGATCGAGGAGAGGCTGAGCAAGAAGAGGCAGCGACGCTTCCTGGTCACGGATCTGACACGGGCCATGAAAAAGACTGCCAGGAAGTGGTTCGGCGCAGGCATCAGGCTGGAAGAGGTCAGTCTGGAGGAAAAATAAAAACCGCCGTGCCCTGTGGGCACGGCGGTGCTGTTTCGAACCAAGATCCGGCTCCGCGAATGCGGCGGCGGCCAGGAAGGCATACAAGGAGGCGGCTCTCATCGGAACCCCATCTACGGCGACGGAGCCCCCGAATGATCCGCCAATCGTTATTCGGAATCCACCTGCGCCATCAGCGACAACAGCTTCTCCGCGCAGGCGCGGGCGAAGGCCGGATCGTTGATCTCGAGGTCGAATTCCTCCACCGGCACCCGCGCGTCGGCACGGAGCGCGGCGAAGAGCGCCTCGTCGGC
>CBKWTF010000043.1:0-6331 GCA_966677695.1 uncultured bacterium
CAAGCACCGGCAGCGGGTACGGTATTGGTAAGACTCCGTCTCTTAAGCTATTTTTCATGGTACTTCTTTCGTTTCAGGTGTTATGCCTCGCACTTTCACGAGACAGGTTCGTATTCAAATCTACTCCTCTCGGTTTCAAACGTCAATGAACTATGCCGCCAGGACAAAACATGGACAAATCGGACAGCAATGGTAGAGTCAATCCGATATGACTACCCCGTCAAGCACCTACTTCTTCAAAGTCGACATGCTCGACGAGACGCCGAGATTCGGCTCCCGTCTGCGGATCAAGCCGGAGCACGGCCTTCCGTTCTGGATCGCGTCCGAGATTCTGCCGAAACGCCTGAGAAGCAGGCTGTGCAGGCTGAACTCGGAGTTCACCCTGACTGGAAACGTCATGCAGAAGTTCAACGGCAGCTGCAGCGGGCCCAACCAGAGCCAGTTTGTGCAACTGATCGGCAAGCACTACATCGCCCTCCAGGCCGCCTGACCCTTTTGGGTCTTCACGGCTCCCGTCCTGCGGGAGCCGTTTTGCATTATGGTATACTGTCCCCACATTACTGTAATTTGGGCAACAATATGTACGAACTCGCAATCATCGGAGGAGGACCGGCCGGAGTGGCCGCAGGCGTCTATGCGTCTCGCAAGAAGATCAGGACCGTCTTCATAACCAAGAACTTCGAGAGCCAGAGCACCGTCTCTGACGGCATCGAGAACTGGATCGGAACGGTGAGCATCTCGGGCGCGGACCTTGCGAAGTCCCTCGAGGCGCACCTTCGCGCATATGCCGCCGACATCGTGGACATCAAGACCGGTTCGTACGTAACCAACATCACCAAGATAGACGGCGGGTTCGAGGTGGCCTTCGACAATGCCGATCCTATCCAGACCAAGACCGTGCTGATCGCGTCCGGAAGCCACAGACGCAAGCTGCCCGTTCCCGGAGCCGACACCTTTGAGCACAAGGGTCTCACCTACTGCGCGACCTGTGACGGTCCGATCTTCAGCGGCAAGGACGTTGCCGTGATCGGAGGAGGAAACGCCGGCTTCGAGAGCGCGGCGCAGCTTCTCGCATACGCCAACAGCGTAACCCTCGTTCACAAGAACTCGGAATTCAAGGCGGACCCCGTTACGATAGAGTCAGTCCTCAAGAACCCGAAGATGAAGACCCTGACGAATGTCGACATTACCGAGGTGTTCGGAGACAAGTTCGTCACTGGACTCAAGTACAAGAACCGAGAGACCGGAGAGGAAGGCACGCTCGACGTCCAGGGAATCTTCGTCGAGATCGGAGCGGTTCCCACGACCGAGTACGCAAAGAACGTGGTCCAACTCGACGAGTACAACCGAGTCGTCATCGATCCGTGGAACCAGCGAACCTCCACCGAGGGAATATGGGCCGCCGGAGACTGCACGAACGGAATCTACCACCAGAACAACATTGCGGCCGGAGACGCCGTAAAGGCCCTCGAGGATATCTACATCCACCTGCAGCGCACCAAGTAAGTCCGATTTTATACGGTATACTAGTCATATGATCATGAATAAAAAGGCAAGCTATTTCCTTGCGCACGCGGCACTCTTTATCGTCTTCTTCTGGTTCGGAGCGCTCAAGCTCTTTGACCTGTCACCCGCAAACAGCCTCGTGCACGACCTGCTCGTCATGATCCCTATCATGAACCTCTGGCCGTTCGAGTCGTTCATCGTAGTTCTCGGACTGTTCGAGATGCTCATCGGAGTACTCTTCCTGTTTCCAAGGACGACCAAACTTGCCGTCTGCATCCTGATTCCGCACATGATCACGACCATGCTGCCGCTCGCGCTTCTTCCCCATCTTACATGGCAGCAGTTTCTCGTACCGACGCTCGAAGGCCAGTACATCATCAAGAACCTGGTGATCGTCGCACTCGCACTTTCCGTGGTTTTGGAGAAGAGGCGGTAGTTTTGACATATATACATATTATTGTATAGTGTTCTTAACCTTATGTTCTTCAGTACACCCCAACTGGATAATGTTACCGATCGAGACATAGAGATTCTGGAGGAAGCAAACAACGCGCTCAGGCGTCTCCTTCTCAATATCATACCCGTCAGGCAGAAACACGGGGACCTGTTCAACTGGTCGCCCAATTGTCATGTCTTCAGCAGGGGCTTCAAGCTCATTCTTCCCCACCTGACACTTAGAAGCGGAAGATACTACGGTCACACGAAGCTGGATGACGGACGACGGAAGTTGTTTCATACGGAGCACTCCTGGTTTGAGACGCCCGACGGTTCCATTCTCGACATGTTCCCAGTCCAGGCAAACTCCCTGTCCCAAATTCTCCTCATCGCGACACGTGGAAAATACGCGTCCTGCGGAGGAAACCTGTACGAGCACCGTGACGAAGACCTGGACCGATTCAATACGCGACCGGTCCGAAAGGCCGCGCGTCGCATGTACCAAATCTACATGTCTGCCGATCCGGATAGCAATCTCGCTTAAGAGAAAGCGCCCGCGCACAATGTGCGCGGGCGTCTTGTTTTTATACCAAACCCATCCTCGGACCAGACCCTCGATGCCGTCGGATACGACCCGTAGAAATGCACCGGTCGGCTTTGACAACCACCCTCGCTGGCATAGAATTAGGGCATGTCAGACCAAGACGTCGTATTCGACGAGGATACTACTATGCTTAAGGCGCTTCCTCCTGAAATCGTGGTACCCGATGCCGGATTTGAGGGCTGGTTCTACAAGAAGGTTCCTGGCGGGTATTTCTTCAAGAAGACGCTGCTTATCGGCATCATTGTCGCCCTGTTCGCCCTTTCCCTCATTCTCTTCTCCCTTGGCAGGTTCAACCTGCGCGAGGAGGATGCGGGATTCCAGGAACGCGCTCAACAGACCAACATATGAAAAAGCATTCAGGTTTTACGCTCATAGAGATTCTCCTGGTCGCCGCGATCATTTCAGTGCTGCTCAGCCTGATATTCTTTAACGTGTCCGAAGCGCGAAAGAAGGCGAATGACGCGCACATGAAGGCGGAGAGCAGCCAGGTCGCGCGCGCAATATATCAGTATCGGGAGGACAACGGAGGAAAGGTTCCGGGACACCTGAGCGTTACGGGTCCGGCGACGCTTGTCGAAGGCAGCGACGAGACAGATGCCGCGTACAGATCCGCAATGCAGGAACTGGTGGCCGGCGGCTATCTCTCCGAGGTTCCGACTTCTCCATCAGGAGACGCGTATGCGTATATTATCTCAGCGGACGAGTCCGAGGCCGTGTTCGTGGCAGATCTCAACGAGCCGAACTCAGGCACAAACTCATGTCCTCTTACAGAAGCTGATGAAGGAGAAAGCGGAGGAGGGACAGATCCGTGTACAGAACCCGAATACCCTCCTGAATACGCAGACGTATACGGCACAAGCTTTGATTACGTAAGCGGCAATTACTACCCGACCCCGAAGCTGCACGTACCCAACCTGCCAGGCACGTGCGATATTGTACACAACTATGACTACGGTTTTTATCAGCTTGCAGGAATCCTCGAATACGGAGAATACGACTGTATCGAACTTCCCGGCGGAATTTCTCAGGCACAGACAATATGTGAATTATACGAGCCCGTATCCGGCAACTTGTGCGGAGGTCTCTCTGGCCCATATTACAATGGAGTAAACGGTGTTTTTATCTATCATCAGAATGAGGTAAATCAAGTGGACCAGTACCTGCAGAACTATCTATACCCATATGAAAGCGATTATGCCGAATATGATTCATGCCTTGTCGAACACGCCGACGAATATGACGAATACGGAGACTGGATAGGCGGCGGAGACGAAGCTGAGAGCACAAGTCTCTGCGACGGACTTGCGGATACTGATTACTGTACCTGTGTATAAAAAGAGGAGCGCCGTACGGCGCTCCTCTTTTTATACTTTCATACCCCTTACCTGGCATGGTTCCCGGTGCACGCATGAGGATTCGAACCTCAGACCTTCCGCGAGTCAAGCGGACGCTCTACCAACTGAGCTATGCGAGCATGGGATTATTGTAGCCAGTTTCGGCAATTATGCAACTGCAGCATTGGACGCCTTAGGCCCTCGGAACTGAAGCATAGCGCATCTTTTCAAGAAGCCGGTGCGCTTCCCCTCTGATTCTCATCCTGTTTCGTTCCTCCCTTCTGCGGGCAATATGGGATACCAGTCCTACGGGAGACTCGAAGGTATAGTTTCCGTCGAAGGTCATAAGCGTAATCGGACGCACGGTACTGTGCATGTCCGAGTCAAGCATGCCCTTCATACGAGGATCGACAAAGAGATACACCTGCTGGATTCTCCTTTGGGAAACTTCCTCGAACATGATCTTTGACAGTTCCTTGGACAGGTCCCGGGTAGCCTTGTGCTTTTTGGACTCGAGGACCCCTCCGAATCCGCCCGCTCCCGGACCGTTCTTGAACATGCCCTCGTTGTCCGAATAGGTAGGCGTGTCATGACGAAGCTCATGAAGCTGCTCGATCTCGCCGTCGAGGGCGAAGTATACGAGCGCATGGTGCGAACCTGACGTAACGATCAGGGTCGGCTTGTCGCGAAACTGCGGAAGGTTTGTTGTGATTTTCATAACCAAATATGCTGTTAGCCTGTAAAGCGTCTGACAATAACTGGTTGCTATGTATTAGTACGCTTTATAGCATTTTTTCTTTCGTCTTGTAGATGCCCGGGACAGTGATATAGTGTGAAAAAGAAGATCATTATGCCCTACGAACCTGAACCTCATCCTGATCCGGACTTGCCCAGCATTGCTCCAAAAATCAGCAGAGGGATGAATTCTATCGCAGCAAAACTTGGCAACATGCCGTCGTCGTACGTCGATAAATTAGCCGACGCTATGCTCAAGGGCCCGCTGGACGGCATTCGCGTTGTGCATGTCGACCGGCCACCCGGCAAACAGCCCTAGGTTTACGGCGCAAAATCAAAGCCGCACGATTAGATTCGTGCGGCTTTTCATCTTCGTCGTTTCCTCTTGGCTCAGTGCCACAGACCCTACTCGAGGACCGTTGTCCGCTTGCGTCTTTTCTTCCTGAGCAAGATTCCGATGAGATATCCCGCAACGCACAGCGTTCCGACCAGCAACAACGCAAGGAAAATCCGTGCGGGAGAAAGCGACGAGAAGCTGCTTCCCACGTACGCGAACACGAACGATTCCGGCAGAATGCCGATCGCGGTCGCGATCAGGTAGTCACGCTGCCTCACCTTGGTGAGTCCCAGGATGTAGTTCGGCGTCTTGAACGGAAGGAGCGGAATCAGGCGGATCAGAAGTACGGTCTGAAAACCGTTCTGCTCGATCTTCCTATCGTACTCATGCATCCTGGTAAGCTTGCCTCGCGCGATCTTCTCCACAACCCCCTTGCCGAAATGGCGTGCGATATAGAACGCGATCGCGGCTCCGATAATCGCGCCGAGCGACACGTATGCGAACGCCGGCATCAGACCGAACACCGCACCCGCCACGACGGCAAACGGTATGATCGGCAGCATGAGAATAATAGCCAGGATGTAGACCACCATAAACACCGTCGGGCCGAGAATACGATGGTCATTGCTGAACCCGCGCAGGTTGTCCGGCGTTATGTAGGAAAAGAGATTATAGTGCCACGCGGCTGTTCCCAGGGCGGCCACAAGCGCTATCAGCACGATGAGTTTCTGGATGCGTGTCATGATCGTATACTATCAGAGACGCATGCGGACGGACACCCTTACCGAATCCCTACGCCTCCTTGGCCTCGACATGGATGTCGAGCGTCACCTCATCACCTACTACAACGGCCCCGGTCTCCAGTACGGCATTCCATACCAGTCCGAACTCCTTGCGGCTGATCGTTCCGGTGATATCGGCACCCGACACTCGTCCGCCGTCCATGCCCGTACCGATGCCGTGATGCGTCGCCTTGAGCGTTACGGACTTAGTCGTACCCCGAATGGTCAGGTCTCCGGCCACCTCGTACTCGTTCCCGTTCTTCTTTATAGAGGTTGAAGCGAAAGACAGCGTCGGATGGTTCTCCGCGTCAAAGAAGTCAGCAGACCGAAGATGGTCGTCACGCATCGTGTTCGCGGTATCGATGCTTGCCACCTGCGCAGCGAACTGCACCTTGGCATTCTCAAACGAGTCGTCCGCGGACTCGACTGAGCCCTCGAACTCTTTAAAATGTCCGCGGACGGTCGACACCATGAGGTGCCTCACCTTAAATCCAATAACAGAATGCGCCTTGTCCAGATTCCATGTGCTCATAGATGTGATATATTAGTAGTAACTGGTACAGTATGAGGCATATGCTTTACTTTGTAAAGTACTTTA
>CBKWTF010000044.1:0-6232 GCA_966677695.1 uncultured bacterium
CAATGGTGTCCGAGCTGTTGATGACGTCCACCGAGAGCTCGCCGATCTCCTCGACGGTATCGTCATCGGTCTGGCTTGATCCGTACATGGACGGGGTAGAGTGGGCGAAGTGCAGGTGTCGGGAATCCTGCTGCTGTCCGTACGGAGAAGCGGACGGGTTCGGAGGGTAGTGGTTCTGCTGGTATCCCTGGTGGTGGATCTGCCCGCGCGAAGACGCCGGGGAGTCATCCTCCTCGTACTCTTCCTCCTCGTCAAGATGAATGGCTCCTGTCAGTCTTTCAATCAGCGTTTTCTTTTTTTTCTTCCCGAACATTGTCTATTGTGTTTACTTTAATTTTTTTAATCCGCTCGAACAAAACTATGATCAGTACGACAAACAGCCAGATAAGCAGGAAACCAGCAAATGAGTTTTGATTCCCTTTGATTATAAATAAATTGAACATGGCATGCAATACGGTGGAAAGGAAAAATCCGGCCACGATGTAGTACTTGTGTATCCTTTTTGCAAAAAACAGCGAATATCCCGAGAATAGTCCGATGAGGGCGGAGGACGCCACGTGCACAAGCGTCGCCCCGATGAAGCGTACCTTGCTCGTCATGATACCCATGGCAAAGGTAAAGTCGCTGGTAAACAGCAGCGGTACCAGGATAAAGAGGATGTTTTCAAGCGCCGCGAATCCGAGGGCTGCAGAAATGAGGTAAATGGGGACGTCGACCGCCTCGTCCGTGACCGTCTTGCTCAGGCCTCCGTTCCATGCGGCCTTGTATTTTACGTATTCCTCGATGAAGGCCCAGACGCACACGACGGCAAAAGCCGTGAAAAACGGCGCGCCCTTGAGAGACTCGGTGTCGCCGATTCCGAACACGGCATTAAAGAGTACCTGGAGAATGAGAGCGGCCGGTACCGCGAGCGCACCGAATGCGAACGTCTTGAGGACGTATCCGCGCGGTTCGGGATGGTCCGCGTCCTCGCGCAGCCAGAAGACAAGCCAGATGACCGCAGGAAGAACTCCTGCGAGAAAGGCGAAAAAGATCGTGTTGAATAAATCCATGCGTATCGTGGGTGGCCCTTACGACTGCGGCCACTTGCTCACTAGTAGCATTGTAGTACCTTTGTACATCGTTTGCCAGATTTCCTCTGTGATAAACGGCATGAACGGATGGAGCGCCTTGAGCTGCTCGATCAGCAGGTGTCGAAGCAGGTACTTCGCGGACTTGGCGTCGTCCCCGGACGTCGGATTCTGGATGCGCTTCTTGCACTCCTCGATAAGGATGTCGGCAAAGGTGTGCCAGAAGTAGTGGTAGAGCTTCTCGCTTACCAGGTACAGTTTGTACTCCTCCATCTCTTTCGTGATCTCCGTCATTAGGGAAGAGAACTCGTCGAGCCTGAACGCGTCTGCCTCCGAGACGTGGTTCGGAACGCTCTCGTCCTCTTCTGTGGTCTGCTCAAGCACGAACCGCGTCGCGTTCCAGATCTTGTTGGCGAACTTCTTGTATGCGCGCACCTTGTCCTCCGAGAAGTTCAGGTCGTTTCCCGGACCGACTCCAACCAGAAGCGACATGCGAACCGCGTCCGTTCCGTACCTCTCGATCATCTCGAGCGGGTCGACCGCGTTTCCGTCCGACTTGGACATCTTCTTTCCCTTGGCGTCTCGAACCAGGCCGTGCAGGTACACGGTCTTGAACGGGATGTCGCCGAGCAGGTAGGTGCTCATGAGCACCATGCGGGTCACCCCGAAGAAGAGGATGTCGTATCCGGTCTCAAGCAGGTTGGTCGGGTGATAGGTCGCAAGGTCCTCGGTCTCGTCGGGCCAGCCGAGGGTCGAGAACGTCCACAGCGCTGAAGAGAACCAGGTGTCGAGCGTATCCTCGTCCTGCACGAACGATTCGTCGTTCGGATTTTCTCCGACGACGATCTCGTCTCCGCGGTACCATACCGGAATGCGGTGCCCGTACCAGATCTGGCGCGAGATGCACCAGTCCCGCAGGTTGTCGATCCAGTGGAAGTAGGTCTTGCTGAATCGGTCGGGAAGAATCTCGATCTGTCCCGACTCGACGGCGACTCGCATGAGCTGCTTGAGCGAAACCTCCTGTCCCGGCTCGATTCCGGTAAGGTTCGAGCGTCGGATAGGGAAGGTCTTGTTCACGTCGATGAACCACTGCAGCTTCGGAAGCGGCTCGATGATCGCGCCTGTTCGCTCTGCGGTCGACACGTTCTGCTCGACTTCCTTCTCCTCGATCATGAGGTCCTGCTCGCGCAGCCACTCGACGGTTCTTGTCCGCGCCTCTTCAACCTTGAGGCCGTTCACGAGCTCGCTCTCGGTCTTCATCTTGGCGTACTCGTTGATGACGGTCTTGATAGGGAGGTCGTGCGCCACGCTCATCTCGTAGTCGGTCTGCGAGTGCGCCGGAGTAACACCGAGCGCCCCCGTTCCGAACTCGGGATCGACGTTTCGGTCCGCGATGATCCTGATGGAAAGCTTCTCACCCGCAAAGTCGACGTCGAACACCTGTCCGACAAACATCGCGTACCGTCCGTCGTCCGGATGCACCGCTACGGCGGTGTCACCGAACTTGGTCTCTGGTCGGGTTGTGGAGATGGCAATAGGGAAGTCCGGACTGTACTTGAAGGTGTACAGCACAGCCTTGCGCGTCTCGTAGACGATCTCGTCGTCGGAGATAACGGTCTGTCCCTTCGGATCCCAGTTGATCACGCGGTCCTTGCGGTAGATGAGGCCGTCGTCGTACATCTGCCTGAACGCCGTATATACTGCCCGCTCTCGTGTCTTGTCCAGGGTAAAGGCCTCTCTCGACCAGTCGATGGATGCTCCCATGGCCTTGATCTGCGAGGTGATCGTGTCGTGGCTGTCCTGTGCGAACTTGTGAACTTCCTCCAGAAACGCCTCTCGTCCGAGGTCATGCTTTCGCTTTCCCTCCTTTGAGAGAAGCTTCTCGACCTTGGTCTGCGTCGCGATGGCGGCGTGGTCCGTTCCCGGAATCCAGAGCGTTCGCTTGCCGCGCATGCGCTCGAACCGCACGACCGCGTCCTCGATGGCAAGCATGTCGGCGTGTCCAAGGTGAAGCACTCCCGTCACGTTGGGCGGGGGGAGCACGATTGAGAAGGGTTCAGCGGCAGGACTGGTTACGCCGTCCCTGATGCACGTGTCAGGATTGAAGTATCCCGAGTCGAGCCACTTCTGATATATGCGGGACTCGGTGTCCTTGGGCTCGTACGGCTTGAGAAATTTTGGGTCCATCTGTTCGTTCATGAGAGTCATAGTATCAAAAAGACGTTTGTTTTTCCATATAAAACATAAAGGGGCGATCCGGTGCTGAAGCCGGACCGCCCCTAAGGGATGTGGATACCATCCTTGAGCTCAACTCGTCGGATGATATTCGGGACAGGCCACAAGTGTAGGAGCCGTGCTATCTGGGCAGGCCTCCTCGTTTCTCATATTCCTTAATCCCTCGGTAAGGAACCTAACCGTAGACACGCACTCCGCCTCACCTCCCGTGTGAGATTTTTACGATGCGTGCCGGCCTTCTGGAATCACTATAACACCCTTGACATTATATGTCAATCAGTATGAAAGGTTGCCCAGGGCCTTGATTTCAGGGTTTACGACGGGCTGTGAGACGCCGCTCTCGACTGCGCCGGCAACGGCTATCATCTGGGCATTGTCGGTCGAGTCGGCCAGCTTCGGCAGGAGAAGGGGGATTCCTTGCTCCATGGCGAGCCGCTCGAGCCGCGTACGCAGGTACGCGTTCGCGATAACTCCGCCCGATACGATTAGGGTTTGGTAGGACTTCGAGGCGAGGGCTCGCTTCACCTTGGCGATGACGACGTCGGTTACCGCCTCCTCGAACTCGTGTGCGATATGCATCTTTGTCTGATCGTCGAGATGCTCAAACTCCCTTGTCTTGTAGAGCGCAGCGGTCTTGAGGCCCGAGAACGAGAAGTCCAAATCGCTCGTGTGGATCATCGGACGAGGAAGCGAGACGCCGCCGCTGCCGATTCCCGTCTCGCGTGCGGTCTGCGCAAGCTGCGCGATTTTCGGTCCGCCCGGATACTGGAGTCCGATCATGCGTGCAACCTTGTCGTACGACTCGCCGACGGCGTCGTCCTTGGTCTGTCCGATCACGCTGAACTCAGTCGTCGAGCTCATTTCGACAAGCTCGGTGTGTCCTCCGGAGATGAGAAGCGCGAGAGCGGGGAATCGGATATCCTGCTGGTTGAGCAGTACAGAAAAGATGTGTCCCTTCATGTGGTTTGTCCCGACAAGCGGGATGTTCCAATAGAGCGAGAGCACGCGAGCGAGGTTGATGCCGACCCAGAGTGCGGGCTCAAGCCCCGGCCCCTGCGTAACGGCGATGAGGTCGATGTCCGGTTTGTCATGTGCGGGCAGAATCTTTTGCAGCGCCTCGAACATTCCGGGTTCGCGCTCAAGCAGCGCCTTTATTTGGCTCCATGTCTCGTCCGGCACGACGGTGCGCGTTTCTGGTTCGGTCACCGCATGCTGCTTCAGGATTCTTTCCAGAAGGATCGGTGCGTGGACGGCGTGCTCGCGCTTGGCGATCGCAGGAAAGACGCCGCCGAACTCCTTGTGAATGTCGATCTGGGAGAAGAGCTCGTTGTGTATCTCCGTCGCGCTGATCGAGGAATCAGAAAGCTTCACCTCAACGAGGGCGAGGGCGGTCTCGTCGCAGGACGTTTCGATGGCCAGAATTTTGAGCGCGGATTTCATAGCGTGATACTAGCACATTTTGGCCGTATTCCTATGCGGTTCTGATTGCGATACCGGTGCGTCAGCGGACTTTACAAATGGTTCGTCAGGAGTATTCTGGGGGAAGAAACATTGCGCGTATGGAATTAAACAACGACAACAACTTTGGAAAAGGGGATGAGTTTCTGGCGACGCTGGTCCTGTTCGTCCAGGGTCGCAATGTCGGCCTTTCACTCAAGAAGCTGAAGATCGGTGCCGGCTTTTACAACGGCCACGGCGGCGGCGTGGATCTCAAGAGGGAAACGATTGCAGAGGCGGCTATCCGTGAGGCACGGGAAGAGACTGGCGGAAACAACGATCCAAAGGACCCGCTGCGTGGCGTTCGCGTGCGCGAGGAAGACCTCCGCAAGGTGGGGATCAATACGTTCGTAACCAATAAGAATGACGGGTCGAAGTTCACCTGCATCATGCACACGTTCGTCGTGGACCGATGGGCGGGGGAGTTCGAGGAGACCGACGAGATGGGTATGATCGAATGGTTTCCGTTTGATGCCCTGCCGTTGGACCTGCTGATGCCGGCTGACCGCGACTTCATGCCTCGTCTTTTGGCCGGTGAGAAATTCTATGCCGGGTTCCCGTACAATCACGACCGAACTGCCCTGGTCGGGGAGCCTGAATACAGGTTCGTGGATTCGTTCGACGAGTAGTTCTCGTTTCTGTGTCAGGGACGGCGCGTGCGAGCCGTCCCTTTTGCATACCGCACCGCATTGCAAACCCGCCTTTTTGAGGTAGTATCAGATACGAAAGACCCTTGAACACCATGACATTACTGACTGCATTGGAAATCTTCAGCAATCCGGACGACCTAGTGATCTCGGTCAAGAAACCGTCCGAAACAGGATCGTACTGCATCGCGATTCTCCGGGGCGAGCGGCACCACTATAAGCCGCTTTTGACGGGCGACTCCGGGTCGAAGGACTTCGAACGGGTGCTTTCGCACGTCGAACTCACGCTTACCACCGCGGCCGAGGCGTCTCGCAAGCACCTGGAAAGTGGAGGTCCGACAGCGGAAATCATCAATCCTGAAGCCGACCGCATTGACGACGCCTGCGTGCTGACCGGCGAGCGCATCACCCGGATTATGGCCGAGCTTCGCGAGAAGGGCGAATGCAGCACGGCCACCTTCTGTGCCGCTGCCTGATTGAGGTTCTGTGCATTTCAAAGGCCCGGAGGACATATGTCCTCCGGGCCTTTTGGTGCGTGCGGAAAGGGAGGGATTCGAACCCTCGGCACGGTTTCCCGCACGCCGCTTTTCGAAAGCGGTGCATTCGACCTCTCTGCCACCTTTCCAGTGCAAGGCATTGTACCAATCTTTGATTTTTTTGCCAAAATTGGCTATTATTTTGGCACTTGAGGCCCTCGGGCAGCAGGTAACGGCCCTATCGTCTAGCGGTTAGGACAGCAGGTTTTCATTCTGCAAATCCGGGTTCGATTCCCGGTAGGGTCGC
>CBKWTF010000045.1:0-6136 GCA_966677695.1 uncultured bacterium
CGGACCTACCACACCCTGCTCCTCAAGCTGGTCCATGAGTCGGGCAGCGCGCGCATATCCGACCCCGAGCTTTCGCTGGATATACGAGGTGCTTCCTTTTCCTGCCGAGATGACGGCCTGCTTAGCTTCCTCGAACATGTCGTCCAGGTCCTCATTACGCTCGTCGTCCTCAAGGGAGGCGATGATTGAGGCAGTGCCTGTCTGTCCTTCTAGGTTGAGCTCCGAAAGCTGGGCCTCATAGTTGTTGGCCAGCCAGTCTACAAGCTTCTTCACCTCTCCTTCGGTAATGAATGCCGACTGGATTCGAACCGGCTTGGCCATCTCGCCAGACATGAAGAGCATGTCTCCGGCTCCCAGGAGCTTCTCGGCGCCCGGCATGTCGAGAATGGTTCGTGAGTCGATCTGCGACGCTACCTGCAGGGCAAGTCGGGTAGGGACGTTGGCCTTGATGAGACCGGTAATGACGTTTACCGAGGGTCGCTGAGTTGAGAGGAGTAGGTGGATACCGACGGCTCGTGACATCTGGGCCAGTCGCACGATGGCTGCCTCAAGCTCTCGAGGGAAGGCCTGCATGATATCGGCCAACTCGTCGATGATAATCACGATGTACGGCATGGCAGGTGGAAGCTGGTCTGCCTCGATCACTTTGTTCTTGGCACTCTCAAGGGCGGGCTTTACGACGGTATCCTGGTACGATTTGATGTCTCGCACGGCGTACTTCTGCAGGATGTCATATCGTCGATCCATTTCCTTGGCAGCCCACTTGAGAGAGAGGATGGCCTTCTTGGCGTCGGTGATCACACCCGTGAGTAGGTGAGGAATCTTGTTGTAGAGGGTAAGCTCCACGCGCTTCGGGTCGATCATGATGAACTTGAGGTCATCAGGTGAGTTTCGGTAGAGCAGGGAGGTCAGGATCGCGTGGATGGTCACGGACTTTCCAGAACCGGTCGCTCCTGCAATCAGCATGTGCGGCATCTTGGCGACGTCGCTGAAGATGGCCTGACCGGTGATTCCCTTTCCAAGGCAGGTCAAAAGAGGCTTCTCGGGATTCTGGAACTCCTTGCTGTCGAGAAGGGAACCGAGACCTACCTTTGTCTTCACGGTATTCGGAATCTCGATACCCACGAGTGACTTACCAGGAATCGGCGCCTCGACTCGAAGCGGGTGAGCGGCCAGGGCAAGCGCCAGGTCGTTCTGCAGTCCGACGATCTTGGCAAGCTTTACTCCCTCGGCAGGCTTAAGGGCATATCGGGTCACTGACGGTCCGATCGATACTTCATCCATCTCAACCTCGATACCGAAGTTGAACAGCGTTCGCTTGATGATGTTGGCGTTCGCCTTGATGTCTCCGACGCCCGGCTTGCCCGAGTCCTTCTCCAGCAGGTTAAGTGGCGGTGGCGTGAATTCCTTTCCTGACACTGCACCGGGGAAGAAGACGAGACCGCTCGACTTCTTCGGGCCCATGTCGTCTTCGTCCTCATCCTCGAGATCAGGCTTCTTCACGGCAGGCTTAGGCGCCTCCTCAGGCTGTTCTTCCTCTGTGGACTCCTCCGGCTCAGGAGGCAGGTTGGTCTTGAGAACTTCCGCTTCCTTGAATTTCTTGGTCTCTGTCTCAGTGTCCACCACCTCCTTCTTGAATGACGGAAGGCGAAGCTTCGCCTCAAGGACGACGATTGCCGAGATGGTGATGATGCCCAGGGTAAAGATAAGGCTTGCCCAGAAGTCGAACAGTGCGACGAGCGGCGATGCGATCATGGAGCCGAGAGCTCCTCCTTGTCCGAAGATCAGGCTGACAAGCGTCAGGCCGGACAGGAACAGGACGGCGGAAGCAATGGCCTTCGGGGTCGCCAGATTGTTCTTCTCGTCCTTCAGGAATGAGATCCCCAGGATTATGAGAATAAGAGGTATCAGGTAGTAGCCGATGCCGAACAGCTTCTGGAACCACGTATAGGCCAGGGTTCCGGCAGGGCCGCCCTTCTCAAAGGAGGCCATGATGAGAAATAGGGAAACCAAGAAGAATACGATCGCCCAAATCGTCTCCATCGTCTCCTCGCCGATGTGCTTCAGAAATCCCTCTTCCTTCGCTTCTGCTTTCTTCTTTCTTCCCATGTGTTGCCGTATTGAATTATGACGTTATTTTATCACAAATCTCGGAAATATTCTTTGAAAAATAAGGCTCAAACCTAAAAGACACCAAAAAGGTTGCGTTACAAATGAAAAAGATATAATGTCCTATATATCTGACACGGAATTATAAAAGACACATATCTCCATGATTGATAAAAGACATCTAGACAAAGAAACCGGAATAGTAAATAGGTTTATAGAATATAAGGATTTTATAAAAGACAAGCAGATTGAATTTGTAATAAAAAAGACAGAAAGGCTTGTGTACGTCGCCTACCTCCTTTCAGGATTCGTGCCCCAGTCCGAGGTCCTTCACGGGGACATCAAACGGACATCCCATGCGCTGCTGCGGGCGGTCTCTCGGTTTCCACAGTCGACGGGCATACAATCTCCGATAGTCGACCAGATCCATGCCCATCTCCAGTACCTGAGCGCGCTTCTCTCGCTTGCCTGTATTTCCGGCTATATATCAGAGTCGAACGTCGAACTGTTCAAGGGAGAGATCAACTACCTCCACAAGCATGTCGAGGAGTTATCCACAAAGTCAGTATCGGACAGCCAACAGGTCCAGTTGAGGCAGGACGTATTCGTCGTGGGACAGGGTCGGCAGCCGAAGGTCCGGACCGAGGACCATGTCTTTGTAAAGGACACACAAATCAGGAAGAAGGACGCCCTGTCTTTTATAAAGGACAAGAAAACTTCTGGTCCCAAGCGCTTGACAGCCGTTCCTGAATCCAAGGATACAACCAAACCAGACCGAGAAGAAAGGATACTTCAGGTATTACGGGACAAGCGTGTCGTATCTATTAAGGACATCTCTTCCGTAGTGTTCGACTGCAGCGAGAAGACCATCCAGCGCACCCTTCAGACCCTCATTGATAAAGGACAGGTACGCAAGGAAGGAGAGAGAAGGTGGGCAAAATACAGCCCGGTCTAGGGACCGGCTCGGCTTCCGGCAAACCCTTTATTTTATTGACTATTTTGCGTTTAGGACGTAGGATGGGTTTTGTGGGCAAGCTCTCTGAGTTTTCCACACAACTCATATATATAGGCCGGGAGACTGGCATATATAATATGAGAATCCCGAGCTCATATACGACAGTACGACTGAACTTTGAAAACTTCATAGCAGACATGGACGGACGCATGGCAGCATGCGATCGTGACGTGTGACATGCGTAAGTTCTCAAAGGTACCTGATCGATGACTCAGGATTATCTGCATGACTCATTCAGTAACGGTCAGTTAACGAATAGAAATTCAGACAAAAAATCTTGAAGCTGACTCAGGTCTCTCTTCCGGAGACCTGAAGAGGTGAATATACTGGCGCGCAGCAATGCAAGCCAACTTGTCTCGGTAGGCAAGGGCTGTGGGGTACGTCCGCAGCCAGAACCAAAAACGATTTAAATTGTACCGACAATTTGAATTAATAATTAATTATTAATTTATCAGGGGAGCGAACGTGGACGAATTTATAATAACCGGACACATTCGCTCAACTACAAAACTTAAAAAATGACGAAACTTTCAGTTAAAATTGCTGGAATCGCCGCTGTATTTGCTTTCGCACTTACAGCCGTTACAGCAAACGCTGCGTTCACACGAGACCTTACATTGGGATCAACTGGAGCAGATGTAATTGAGCTTCAGACTTGGCTAGAGACTAAGGGATTCCTAGTGATTCCTGCAGGTGTTTCAAAGGGATACTTTGGAGCTCTAACCCAGGCTGCGCTCGCTAAGTACCAGATGTCAGCAGGAATCACTCCTGCTGCTGGATACTTCGGACCTATCACTCGAGCCAAGATTGCTGCTGAGGGAATGCCTTCAACACCAGACGAGGACGAGGATGAGGACGAGGACAACGGAGACCTTTCAGGAGGAGAGGCTTCACTTGAGAACTTCGACCTTTCATCAGGAGATGATACAGAGGTTGAGGAGGGATCAACAGCAGCAATTGCTGAGATCGAGTTCGATGTCGAGGACGGAGACGTTTCAATCGACCGAATTGATCTTCAGCTTGAGGCCGCTTCTACAACTCAGGAGGAGACTGACCCTTGGGATGCCTTCGAGTCACTACGACTTCTAGTTGATGGAGACGAGATCGGAGAGGCTGATCTTTCAGACGAGGATAACTACCTCGACGAGGATGACGGAACAATCCGAATCTCAGGAATCGACTACGTAGTACGAGAGGGAGAGACTGTAACTATCGTTGTAGAGGTTACAGCTCAGGGATCTGTTGACGGATCTGACGTAATGGCTGAGTGGGAGATCTCACTAGCAGGAGACACCGATGCAGAGGCTGAGGATGCTATCCGAGCCACTGACGCTGAGGGAATCCAGCAGTACGTTGGAGATGACACTTCAGTTACTTTCGACATCGAGGAGGAAGGAGCAGATGACGACCTAACAGTTCGATCATCATCTGACGACATCGACGCCGCAACTCTAAAGGTTGAGGAGGACGAGAAGTCAGAGATGCACTCAATCTTCGTATTCGACCTTGAGGCAGAGGAGTCAGACATGGAGCTTGACTCAATCCAGATCGATCTTGAGATCGGTTCTTCAACCGTAGACATGACAAACGTTATCTCAGACCTTGTGCTTGAGATCGACGGAGAGGAGTTTGACGACTGGTCATTCGTATCAGGAGCGTCAGCTTCAACATCTACAGTTGAGTTCGACATCGACGGTGACTTCACCATCGACGAGGACTCAGAGGTTGCAGTTGTCCTTATGGCAGAGTTTAAGGCTGCTAACGGAACAAACTACGCTTCTGGCGAGACTATCCAGGCATCTATCGATTCTGGATCAGTTGAGGCCGAGGGTGCTGACGATCTAACTTCAGATGGATCAGCAACAGGAGACGAGCATACTCTTCTAACAGCTGGTCTGTCAGTTGAGGAGGCTCCTACCGTTGACTCTGATTCAGAGGACGGAGTCGGAACCTTCACATTCGAGATCGAGCTTACAGCGTTCGAGGAGGATGTAACAATCGCTACGTCTTCAACGGCTAGCGGTTCAGGATTCGACTTCTCAGTAGTTGGAGGAACAGCAACTTCAAGCATCACGGTACAGTCTGATGCAGACATCGAGGGAGCAAACTACGTAGTCGAGGAGGGCTCAACAGAGTCATTCACGGTTGTCGTATCAGTTGACCCTGCAGCGTCTGGATCATTCTACGTAATCCTAAACGACGTACACTACGAAGTTGACGGAGATGCAGCAGTTCACACATTCCAGCCACAGAGCGAGTACGATACTCCTGCAGTATCTATCGCAGCTAACTAAGCTTCGTCTTAGCTAGCATCTGAGGATGGTTAGCCAAAGGGCCCCCGCAAGGGGGCCCTTTGCTATTGCATAAGGAGGCATAAGAAAATATAATCACCCTATGAGATATATTTTTGCTTTTCTGGTTGCCGCGGTTGCATTCACGGCTGCGCTATCGGCTGATGCCGCGACCAGCGCTACTTCCACATCGTTTGACATACGCACTATCGGAGTGTCGACTGACAAGGTAACGAAGGATACGCTGTTCATGTTCCAGCCTACTGATATCGTGAACGGTCAGAATATCGCGTATTGGAAGGTGCGATCGTATTGTGACATGGGCATGGAGCTTTCCGTAAACATGGCGAAGGAGGATCATTGCGGAACTGCGGTTACGCTGCCTGTTACACTCTCGAATTCCTTTTCGATTCTGTACGACAACCGCTCAAACATCATGAAGGAATTCTCGTTCAAGCTCAAGGCGTATGACAAGAACGGGAAATGGCTTCATACCGTCACTCGAAACTATAGATGGTAAGAACGTAAAATAAGGGCGTCGCCGTACGGCGACGCCCTTATTGTTTCTTCAGGATTTCATGATAGCGGGATGCGATACTGTTCGCATGACTATCAGAAATATGCGCACTATCAGCTTATTTGTGGGCCTGTGTGCTGCGTCGGTAGCCGACGCCCAGATTACAATTTCTGAAATCATGTATGACCCGCCGGGTGCTGATAC
>CBKWTF010000046.1:0-5911 GCA_966677695.1 uncultured bacterium
CTGGGCCACGGAAGATCGGGTCCGTTGCCGATGACGAGCTTGCCGGTCGTGGCGGCAACGATCAGTGCTATTTGTGGTCTGCTCATTGGTTCGGTATGGGAATGGGCTGGTTTCGACAATTTAACCATATTACGGTGAAATGGCAACGTAGTCTGCTGGCGCTTTCATTTTTACGGCAGTCTGGTACTATCATCACGAATTCAACGTACACCACGTGTGCACCTTAGAACCATGAAAAAACTGGAAAAAATACTGGAATCGGCTACCAGGACCTCGCATGGCGCCTACGTGGTGTCCATCGAGGGAATGTCAGCCGAATCGACCGCGACGCTTCATTCCCTGAACTCCCGAGAACCGGGAGGCTGGAGAGAGAATCTCAAGAAGCTCTTCGACAGTGCGGGCAATCTCGTCAAGAGAATCCTCTCGCTGTTTTATGTCGGCTACGGACACAAGTCCATTGGTGACTGCGGTTCGGGTGACGTCCTCATCGATGCATGCAGCATCTTGGCGGCGCACCACCTGCAGCACTGGCGGCTCTACAACGGCCAGGAAACCTCCACTCGGTATGTGGACGTGACTTCGACCAAAGGGGGCTTCGTGGAAGTCGGCGACGAATTTGTCGACGGCTGGTCTCTGCGCTGGCTGGAGTTCTACCAGCGCATCCTGCCGGCCACGATCGAGATGCTCAAGGGGCGGCATCCCCATACCGGGAAGGACGACCACGGCCAGGATCTCTCCGAGGGCGAATGGCTGAAGGCGATCAGGGCACGGGCGTGCGATATCTGCGGGGCGTTTCTGCCGTGCAGCGCGCGCACCAACGTCTCAGAGCATATGGAGCTGCGACAGTTTGCTGATCAGCTCAAGCTGCTCGAGCACCATCCGCTTGCGGAGTTGCGCGAAATCGCACAGGCGATGAAGGAGCAGCTCATGCGTGATCATCCGAATTCGTTCAAGGCGCGTTCTGACGGCAACGCTGCGCATGCGCGGAAGGTCGCAAGTCAGATGTTCTACCACGAGCCGAAGACATTGCAGTACAGTGTCGTCGTTGAATGGTATTCGGAAACGAACATCGATCCTGCGCTTTTGAAGCGCTGGTACGGACCGGTGCTGAAGCGAGAGGCAAAGGACGAGCTTCCGTTCGACATCGGTCGCCTCGGTAACGTCAACGTCGAGAGTCTGCTGGACTTCAGGTCGTTCCGCGACCTGCACCGGCAGCGCAGCCTGATCTTCCAGATGCCGATCGTCTCTCCCGAGTACGGGTTCGAGGAATGGTATCTGGACCTCATTCCAGGAGAGTTCAGGAGTGAGGCGGAGGCGCTTGCAGTCGAATACTGTGAAGCGCACCGTATGAAGATTGAAGAAAGGGACAACATCGATGTTGGACCGATTCTGCAGTACTCTACGCCCATGGGATTCAGGGTACCGTGCCTGGCATCCGGACCGCTTGATGCGGCCGTGTATGTCACCGAGCTGCGCAGCGGCACCAGCGTGCATCAGACGGTGCGTGACTGGGCCGTCAGGCTCGGAGACGACCTGGAGAAGTGGTTCCCTGAGCTCCAGGTGCACGTATGTCGCGAGCCTGACGCGTTCCGTTTGGGGCGCGGCAAGCAGGACATCGTGAGGAAGGAAGAGTCGGCTCCGGTAAGGGAAACGGTTGCCATCCGGTAAAAACGGGCTGAGGAATCCCGTGGGGCTTCCGCGGCCCTTTCTTTTTGTTTGACAAAGCACCCTCATCCGATAGTATGACTCGCAACAACGATCTTTTAATTCATGAGAAACAGAAAATTGGCCGGCGCACTGCCGGATCACCAGATCCTCAAGCTCATTGAGCAGGGATATGTCCTGGGTGCAAACCCAGATCCGAGCGCGAACGTCATCCAGCCTGCCTCGCTCGACCTTACGGTCGGTCGGCGCATCTTCAAGATCAAGGGCGTTATTTTGCCCCAGCGCAACGAGCATATGCAGCATTACCGCAAGCGTATCGGCGCGGAGGAGGCATCCTTCGACGATCCGCTTGAGGTGAACTGCGTGTACCTTGTCGAGCTGACCGAAAGCCTCCGGCTTCCTCGCTCCGTCTACGGGTACGTGAATCCGAAATCAAGCACGGGTCGGATCGACCTGCATGTTCGACTTCTCGCCAACGAACTCGATTTCTTCGACGGCGTGGAGCCGGGATACGAGGGCGCTCTTTGGGTCATCGTTATTCCCAAGTCGTTTCGGGTCAAGCTGCATCCGGGCGTAAGCCTGAATCAGATGCGCTTCTTCACGGAGGATACCCGGTTCACGCACAGCAAGCTGCAGCAGGTATACCGAACCTGTCCGCTTGTGTGGGATATGGGAATGAACTTTCCGATTCCCGTTGATCAGGTTCTGGGCCACAGCAAGGACGGCAAGGTCGTCCTGCATGCGGACATCAGGTCCGGCGTCGCAGGATGGCGTGCCAAAAAGACGGAGGAAGTCATCGACCTCTCCAGGAAGGACCATGATCCGAACCTGTTCTGGGAAGCCGCCGTTCCTGAGGACGACATGCTTTTTCTGGAACAGGGATCGTTCTGGATCCTTTCGACCATGGAGGGAATCGTCGTGCCTCCCGGCTACGCGGCCGAGGTGGTGGCGATGGACGAGCGCTTCATGGAAGCCAGGACTCATTATGCCGGATTCTTCGATCCCGGATGGGGATACAGGAAAAAAGGCAGGATGGGTGACACTGCAACCATGGAGGTTCGTCCGTACGAAAGCATGTTTCTGCGACACGGACTGCCGCTTGCGGCGTTCAGGTTCGAGGAAATGCTCGAGGTTCCGACCAGACTCTACGGAGCCGATTCTCATTACGGCGGACAGCTCGGTCCGGGCCTCGCGAAATTCTTCGCGAAACCCGAGTCCGTCTGAACGCTTCGATCTCATCAGTCCCTCCCGCTTCAGTGCGGGAGGGATTTTACTTTGTTCTTTTCGCCAACATGCGGTACTCTGGTGCATATGAAGGACGGACGAATACAGGGGCTTATAGAGGCGGAGTCGGCACGGCAGAAAAGGGTCGTGAACCTGATCGCGTCCGAGAACTACGTAAGCGACGACGTGCTTGAGGCGCTCGGCAGCGAGCTGACCAACAAGTACGCGGAGGGATATCCGGGCAAGCGGTACTACGGCGGAAACGAGATTGCCGACGAGATCGAGCGGGAGTGTCAGAAGCGTGCGCTCGAGACATTCGGACTGGATGCTGCTGCGTGGTCCGTCAACGTGCAGTCGCTGTCGGGCTCGCCGGCAAACCTTGCCGCATACACCGCGCTCCTCAAGCCCGGAGACAAGATCATGGGCATGTCGCTAGACCACGGAGGACACCTGACACACGGGCACAAGGTGTCCGCGACGGGAATGTTCTTTACCCAGGTTTCGTACGGCGTCGATCAGGAGACCGGACTTTTGAATTATGAGAATCTGAAGGAGATTGCCCTGCGAGAAAGGCCGCAGGTAATCGTCGCGGGCTACACCGCATATCCTCGAGTGATCGACTGGCAGAAGTTCCGTGAGATCGCCGACGCATGCGGCGCGTACTTGATGGTGGACATGTCTCATCTTGCGGGACTTATCGCTGGCGGTGCATATCCGAGTCCGTTCGCCTACGCTGACGTGGTTACGACGACGACGCACAAGACGCTGCGCGGTCCGCGATCCGCACTGATTTTTTCAAGGATAGACGATCGGAATTTGCATACAAAAATAGAAAAGGCGGTGTTTCCCGGACTGCAGGGCGGTCCGCATCTCAACCAGATTGCGGCAGTTGCCGTGGCGCTTGGGGAGGCGCAGGACGAGAGGTTCAAGGTCTATGCCGCTCAGGTCGTCAAAAACGCGACGGCGCTTTCCACTGAGCTTACGCGGTTAGGCTGGAATATTATTTCTGGAGGAACGGATACGCACCTCGTACTCGTAGACACCTGGATGAACGGATCAGGAATCTCAGGCAAGGAGGCGAGCGAGCGGCTGGAGGCTGCAGGTATTATCGTGAACAAGAACACCATCCCGTTTGAGACCCGAAGCCCGATGGACCCGTCCGGAATTCGTCTCGGAACCGCAGCCGAGACGACGCGCGGCAAGACCGAGCAGGACTTCATCACTATTGCACAAGAGATTGACCGGGTGCTCAAGGGGACGAAGTAAGGGGAAGGGTGGTACTATCTCTTTTAGAGTAACGCACAACCCAACATCAAAATGAAAAACTGGCTTCTCGCTTTTGTCGGAGGCGATGGCACCGGCAAGTCGACACAGATTCGCATGCTCATGGAATGGCTCAAGGGCGAAGGATATACGATTAAGTCCTCTCGCGAACCGGGCGGTTCTCGTCGGGGCGAGGTGATTCGCTCGATTCTGATGGACCGGAAAAAGGGTTTTGACGAAGAGCAGCAGAAGATCGTTAACTTCGATCTTGTAAGGCTGGCCAACCAGATTGGCGAGTCGGATTCGAAGTATGCAAGCGTGGCTGAGCACGTTTTGAAACTCAGTACCCAGACAGGGATGTCTGATGACTTCGAGATCGTGCTCTTCGGCTTGGCGCGTCTTATCCACTACGTCGAGGAAATCAAGCCGTATCAGGAGGGTATGACGTCTGAGGACGCCTTTGCCATTGACCGCTTCTGGCCGTGCACGTACGCATATCAGATTTGCGCGCGAATTCAGCACGGTCAGGACCGCGAGACGGCGAAGTTCATGAACGACTTCTTTGATTGGCATGTCGAATACCTCGACTCGGTCGGAGTACGGCCTGAGTTCGTGGTGTTTGACGTGCCGGTCGACGTCGCCTTGAGGCGAATCGGACTTCGTCCTGAGGAGCAGACCGATTTCGACAAGCTGGCGCACACGTTCCATGAGTCGGTCCGTAACGGATATCGCTCATGGCAGGCGCAGTGCAATGTCGCACATCCGTATGCCAGGTTCAGGGCTTCGGCTCATCTGGTGGACGCTTCTCTCAATCCGGAAGAAGTGTTTCTGCAGGTCAAAAAAATCATGCAGCTTCGCATGAACGGAACCTCGGGATCCGATGCCACTACGGCCGTCGCCTGATGACTGTGGTGAATTAGGGCCCCGCCGCTACCGCGGCGGGGCCTTTTCCTATATACTGCTACGTATGAACATCCGCGTAAAACGACTGCATCCTGACGCAAAGATCCCGACAATCGCGCATCCGGGAGACGCGGGCTGCGACCTGTTCGCGACCCAGCAGGTAACCCTTCAGCCGGGAGAGCGAGGCCAGGTGCCGACCGGAATCGCACTTGAGATTCCTGACGGATGGGTCGGGCTGGTATGGGACAAGAGCGGTGTTTCGCACAAAGGGGGTATTAAAACCGTCGGCGGTGTGATAGATTCTGGGTATCGAGGAGAGCTTCTGGTGGGCGTCATCAACCTGAGCGACACTGAGTACGTGTTCGAACCGGGCCACAAGGTCGCGCAGCTTCTGGTTCAGAGGGTGGAGACGCCGACCTTCGAGGAGGCGGACGCGCTGTCAGACAGCTCGCGCGGGGAGGGAGCATTCGGAAGCACTGGAAAATAACATGCAGGAGGAAATCAAAAACTACATAACCAAGACGCTTGAGCAGCTCGGCTATCCGAGCGCGGATTTCTCAGTCGATCTTCCAAAGGACATTTCACACGGGGATTTTTCTACCAATGTCGCGCTCGTGCTCTCGAAGCAGATGGGCAAGAGCCCGGTCGAGGTCGCGCAGTCCGTTCTGGACGCGTGGAAGGACGTGCCGACGCCGAGCTTTGCCAAGATCGAGATGGCCGGTCCCGGATTCATAAACTTCTACCTTTCGCAGGAATATATTTCTGAGGAAATGCGATCACTCCCTGAAACGTTTGCGACCGACTTTTCGGGCAAGAAGATCATTACGGAGTTCACCGACCCCAACCCGTTCAAGCA
>CBKWTF010000047.1:0-5582 GCA_966677695.1 uncultured bacterium
CGCGTTTTTTAGTGGGATCGGCGCCTCTTTCTTTTGCGACTCGTCCATTGACAAGAGTATTTCGAGTGGTAATGTCAAATTATTACCAAGGGGTAATGTATTAACGTAAGTAATTAAAAGATATGAAACTAAAGGGCATTTCAATGCTAATCGCATTGGCATTCGTAGCCTTCGGATTCAGCTTCGTGGCCGCGTCTGCGGCAGAGGCCGTACTCGAGGCTGAGACTACGCTTGCACTGTGCAGCGACGGTCTGGACAACGACGACAACGGGGCGACTGACCTCGGCGACGCCGGTTGTGCGGAATTTGTCGTGGAGGAGGCCGCGGTAATCGTGGTTCCTGAGGCAACCGCAGAGTTGTGCGCTGACGGAGACGACAACGACGACGACGGAAGCGTCGACCTTGCTGACACCGACTGCGCAGCGTTTGCGGTCGTAGAGCCTGTTGTGGAAAATACCGCAGAGCTGTGCTCGGACGGGCAGGACAACGACGACAACGGGGCGACTGACCTCGGTGACGTCAACTGCGCGCCTTTTGCTGAGGTTGAGAATCCTCCGGCAACACCTGAGGACACTGCGGTACTTTGTGCTGACGGTCTGGACAACGACGACGACGGAAGCGTCGACCTTGCTGACACCGACTGCGCAGCCTTCGTAACTCCTGAGGACAACGGGGGAAACAACGGAGGTGACAACGACCCAGACGATGACGATGATGACAACGGTTCATCTGGACGATCAGGACAGAAGAAGCGAACCTCGTCTTCGTCTTCGGATTCTGACGGAGAGGTTCTCGGAGCCTTTACCGGATCCTGCCCGCTAATCACCGGCTACATGCGAATGGGTTGGGCGAACGACGCGGAGGAGGTGAAGAAGCTTCAGGAATTCCTAAACGAGGAGCTTGATATCTCACTCCCTGTTACGGGATTCTACGGAGAGCTTACTCAGAATGCGGTAAACGCATTCCAGCTCAAGTACAAGGAGCAGGTTCTGCAGCCTTGGGTTGATGCCGGACTTCACGAGAGCGCTGAGGTTCCGACCGGGTTCGTGTACATCACGACCGCTCACATGATCAACTCGATCGCGTGCCCGGACTTTGACGAGGAGCTTCCAGCCCTTGTTCCGGCAGGCAACTAATGTAAGAACTAGAAATATTTTTCTAGGAAAGCGAAAGGGGCGCGCCGTACGGCGCGCCCCTTTCGCTTTCTGCGTACTTTTCCACTTGCCCTGATTGGTGGGATGTGAGATAGTTTTTGTCCGCCAGTTCTTTTATGACAACCGTACCAACTGAAAACCCGCCTTTGGCTTTGGTTAATACCGCATCACTTGCCGTTCTCGAGCCGCGCGAGGCAATCGCCAAGCTTGAGCACGTGATGATGCGGGGATACAATCCCGAGGCGCTGGACGTGCTTAAGCGTCTGAACAAGTTCAACTTGCCGCGTTCTCGAAAGGGAGAAACCCTTGTGGCCGGCGTGTTCCATATCGAGGAGCGCCTGCCGCTTTCGAGGTTCCGCATCGACGAAACCGCAAGCAGGGCGACAGCCGAGATCGCGCTGACGTATGCGGTCCGTCTGTTCTCCGATCCTGAACTTTTGGACGCGACAGCAGACGTGGGCTTGCCCATTGTCTGCATGGAGCCGATTAACAATGAAGGAAAATCGCTTGTCATTTCGTTCGGCCTGAAGAAAGGTACCTCAAGACAGCCGTTCATCGGCCTTTCGGAAGCCAAGCTTTTGCCTGAAGCATGCGGACACAAATACTGTCCGCTGTACTGCAGGTAAAAGCCACGGTTCAAGAGGGCCGGGCGCGTAATGCGCCCGGCCTTTTTCTTTTTGACTTGTACCCCCAAAAAGAGTACATTTTACCTACATTTAGCCATAGTTTAGAGCCATGTCCGACAACAACACACCACAAAACGATCAGCGGGCCGCAGCCGATGCGAAGCCGCAGCTCAGTCCTGTCGCCCAGAAGGAGCAGGAGATGCTTGAGTTCTGGGAGCATCACCAGGTCTTTCAGAAGTCCCTCGACAAGAAGTCCCCAAAGGGCGAGTTCACGTTTTACGACGGACCGCCTTTTGCGACCGGACTGCCGCACTATGGGCACATTCTGGCCGGAACCATCAAGGACGCGATTCCTCGATATAAGACGATGCAGGGATACCATGTTCGCCGACAGTGGGGATGGGACTGTCACGGTCTTCCTATTGAGAAGCTGATCCAGGAGGAGCACGGTCTCAGGACCAAGAAGGACATCGAGGAGTTCGGCGTACAGAAGTTCAACCAGGCCGCCAAGGCCAGCGTGTTCAAGTATGACGCCGAGTGGAAGAAGACCGTTCCGCGAACAGGGCGATGGGTGGACATGAACGAGCCGTACACGACCATGGACGCCTCATTTACGCAGTCGGTCTGGTGGGGATTCGGCGAGCTGCAGAAGAAGGGTCTTGTCTACGAGAGCTTCAAGGTGATGCACGTGTCTCCGATTCTCGAGTCTACGCTCTCCAACTTCGAGGTAAACCAGGCATACAAGGACATTACTGATCTGACCGCGACCGTAAAGTTCGAGCTGCTCGACCAGCCGAACACGTTCGTTCTCGCCTGGACCACGACTCCGTGGACGCTTCCAGGAAACGTCGCGCTTGCGGTTGGCAAGGATATTGCGTATGTACGAGTCGAGCATGAGAACGCGTCCTATGTCGTGGCAAGCGATCTTGCCGCCAAGGTATTCAAGGACAAGACGTTTGAGATCAAGGAGGAGCTGCTCGGAAGCGAGCTGGTAGGAAAGTCATACAAGCCTCTGTTTGACCATTATGCGAAAGACAAGACGCTCGAGAACCATGCGAACGGATGGAAGATCTACGCGGGTGATTTCGTCACGACGACTGACGGAACGGGCATCGTGCACATCGCTCCCGCGTTCGGAGAGGACGACCTCGACCTGGGACGAGCACACAACCTGCCGTTCGTGCAGCACGTGAAGATGAACGGAGAGATCAAGGCCGAGGTCCCTGAGCTGGCCGGACGGCAGGCCAAGCCGAAGCACGATCCGAGCGAGACGGACGTCGAGGTGATCAAGATGCTTGCGCACCAGGGGTCCCTTTTCTCGAAGGAGAAATACCTTCACTCATATCCGCACTGCTGGCGAACCGACGCGCCGCTTCTCAACTACGCTACTTCGTCATGGTTCATCAAGGTGACCGACATGCGCGACCGGCTGGTAAAGAACAACAGGCCCGTAAGATGGGTGCCTGAGGCGGTCGGAACAGGACGATTCGGAAACTGGCTCAAGGATGCCAAGGACTGGGCCGTGTCACGATCTCGGTTCTGGGGGACTCCGCTTCCGATCTGGAAGTCCGAGGACGGCAAGGACGTGCGATTCATCTCGTCGCTTGATGAGCTGCGGGCCAAGACCAGGTCGACCAATGCGTACTTTGTGATGCGTCATGGCCAGGCGGAGCACAACGTGAACAACATCGCTTCGGATTCAAACAATACGCCGAGCCACCTGACAGAGCAGGGCAAGGCAGAGGCGCAGAAGGCCGTTGATTCGCTTAAGGGCAAGAAGATCGATCTGGTGTACGTCTCTCCGCTCATGCGAACTCAGGAGACTGCGGAGATCGTGCGACAGGCACTCGGACTCTCTGATGACCAGGTGATTACGGACGATCGAATCCGCGAGGTGCAGACCGGGTTTGACGGCAAGCACATCAGCGAGTACCACAGGTTCTTCACGACCATCAAGGACAAGTTCCAGAAGAAGACAGGCAACGGGGAGACGCTCGGCGAGCTCAAGAATCGCGTCGGAGAATTTCTATATGACATCGACAAAAAATACGATGGGAAGAACATTCTCATCGTCTCGCACGAGTATCCGATCTGGATGCTCTACGCGATCCGAGAGGGTATGAACGAGGCGCAGACGATTGCGCTCAAGGAGGCGACTGAGGAATTTATCAACACCGGGGAGCTCAAGTCGTTTGAGTTTGCGCCTATTCCTCACGACGACAACTACGAGCTCGACTTCCACCGGCCGTACATCGACGAGATTACCTGGAACGAGGACGGAGCAACATTCAGGAGGATTGAGGACGTGTTCGACACCTGGGTAGATTCGGGATCAATGCCTTTCGCAGGCAACGGGTATCCTTTGGCCAAAAAGACCTTCCATCCGGGCAGCTTCTTCTGGAAGAGCAAGGGATTTCCTGCTGACTTCATCGCCGAGGGGCTCGACCAGACCCGAGGATGGTTCTATACGCTGCTCGTATGGTCTACGGCGCTCTTCGGACGCGCACCGTACAAGAACGTCATCGTGAACGGGCTGGTGCTGGCTGAGGACGGAAGGAAAATGTCCAAGTCACTCAACAACTACCCTCCGGTTATGGACACCATCGACAAGCTCGGAGCCGATGCGATGCGTTACTATCTCTTGAGTTCTCCGGTAGTGAGGGCGGACGATCTGAGGTTCACAGAGAAAGGGGTGGACGAGGTCATGAAGAAGATCGTCATGCGGCTCGAGAACGTGGTCTCGTTCTACGAGATGTACAAGGACGATGCCGTGGTGCCGTCTGACGAGAGCAAGAACGTGCTTGATCGATGGATCCTTGCGCGACTGGCTGAGACGAATCGGGATATTACGAACGGGTTTGAGAAGTACGAGCTCGACAAGGCGGCTCGCCCGCTGATGGACTTCGTGGACGACCTGTCGACCTGGTATCTGCGACGATCTCGAGACCGGCTGAAGGCGAGTGGGCCGGACAAGAGCTTCGCGCTCGCGACAACGCGATTCGTGCTGCGTGAGTTCGCCAAGCTGATGGCTCCTATTATGCCGTTCAAGGCTGAGGATACGTTCATGCGAACCAAGACGACCGAGGACGAGCTCAGCGTGCACCTGGCGCACTGGCCCAAGCAGCCTGAGGTTGACGCCGACGTGCTCGTGAAGATGGCCGAGGTGCGAAACATCGTGACCGCCGCGCTTGAGATTCGAGCCAAGGAGGCCGTAAAGGTCCGACAGCCGGTGCAGACGCTTGAGACCAAGCTGGCTCTCGGTGAGGAATACTCAGACATCGTTCGCGACGAGGTCAACGTGAAGGACGTGGAGGTCAATCCGAACCTCGAGGAGCTGGTGTGGCTCGATACGAGCATGACGCCCGAGCTTCGGGCCGAAGGGGACGCGCGCGAACTGATCCGAGTCATCCAGGACCTGCGAAAGGCTGCCGGTCTTTCTCCTGACGATACGATCGTCGTGCATGCGGTATGGGGCGACGACCTGGCCGCTGTCGTTGCGGCACATGTCGACATGATCAAGTCCACAACCCGAACAAACGAGATCGTGAAGGTCGCCGAGCTGCCGGGCGAGGAGCTCAAGGTCAACGAGCATGCCGCCAAGGTCGTAGTGCAGAAGATATAAATACGTACTGAAAGGCCCCCGAACCCGCAAGGGTGAGGGGTCTTTTCTTTTTCATATATAATGTACCCATGTACTCAAAGCTCAGCACCAACGCGGTCGTTCTGCGGACGGAGGACGTGGGGGAGAAGGACGTGCTTGTCTCGCTGTTTACGCGTGAGTTCGGCTTTGTGTTTGCCAAGG